>NZ_JAKQYH010000033.1:0-88595 GCF_022343545.1 Streptomyces arenae | reverse complement strand
CATGACCACATCCGCAGATCCGAACGAGCTCGGCGCCTTCCTCAAGGCCCGGCGAGCGGACCTCGACCCGCGGCAGTTCGGCTTCGACGACGGCTTCCGGCGCAAGGTAGCCGGGCTGCGCCGTGAGGAGGTGGCGCAGCTCGCCGCGATCAGCGTCGACTACTACACCCGCCTCGAACAGGGCCGGGTCCAGGCATCCGCCGCTGTCCTGGCCACCCTCGCCCGCGCGCTGCGCCTGGACGGCGACCAGCAGAGCTACCTCTACGCCGTCGCGGGCAAAAGCGACAGCCGGCCCCGGCGGCGTCGCCGCCCGCAGCAGCCGCGCCCCGCGATGCGGCGCCTGCTCGCCCAGCTCACCAGCACTCCGGCCATCGTGCTCGGCAAGCGCATGGACGTGCTGGCCTGGAATCCCTCCGCGGCAGCGCTCTACCTCGACTTCGACACCGTGCCGGCGACGGAGCGCAACTACGTGCGCCTCGTCTTCACCCACCCTGTGCTGCGCGGGCTGCACGCGGAATGGGAGCACGACGCCCGAGACGCGGTCGCCGCGCTCCGCATGGCAGCCGCCGCCGATCCCGACGACCCGGAACTCGCGCGCCTCGTCGGCGAACTCTCCCTGCAGGACGAGAACTTCCGTACCTGGTGGGCCGAGCGCCGGGTCAACAGCGCCAGCTACGGCACCAAGCAGTACCGGCACGCCCTCGTAGGCGACCTCACCCTCGACTGCGACACCTGGACCGCCCCCGACGGCTCCGGCCAACGCCTCATGGTTCTCACCGCAGAACCCGGCAGCCCCTCCGACGATGCGCTGCGCATCCTGTCCTCCTGGACCGGGCCTGCCGCGGAGTCGACCAAGACAGGGCCACGGCGATGACCGAGTGGAGCCGGCAGCAGCTTGAGAGCCTGGATACGACGTGCTCACTCCTGCTCATGGCCGGCGACGGCGGGACGGACGGCCCGCAAGTCGAGATCGGCATGGTAGTCGTCGGCGGCGTGCATGGTCCGCTCAGGTGCATGGTGCTTTTGTGGCGGAGGGGTTCGGTCAGCGCGGTTGCGTCGGGCGCCGGATACCGGTGGGGGCGCGTGCATCCGGTGCGAGGTGGTCACGAGGGGCGGGCTTGATGGCCAGGGTGGCCGCTCTGGTGGCGTGCCGCATCAGGTCGTGCGCGGCGTTGGTGATGTCTGTGCTGGTGCCGGGGGGCTGGAGTTCGGGCGGTGCGGGTCGGGGTGCGGCCAGGCTGTCCAGTGTGGCGCCGGTGTCTCTGAGGTGCTGGGCCAGGTGGTGGAGTGCGTCGGGGGTGTAGGGCAGGGGAGGGGTCGCGTGGGGCGGGTGCGCGGTCAGGGGTGCGCGCAGGCGGGCGGAGGCGTCCCGGACGGCGTCGAGTGCGGCGATCAGTTGCCGCGGTGGGCGGGGCTGGGTGGCGAGCCTGTTCTTCGAGGTTTCCAGGTGCTGTTCGGCGGCCTCGACGGCGTCGCGGGTATGGGCGCGTTCGGCCGGCGGGGGGCCTGCGGCCAGGGAGGCGACGCGGTCGAGGTAGCGGGCCTGCGCCATGAGCAGGTTCTCCAGGCGTCCGGGGACCAGGGTCTGCTCGCGGTGCGGCCACAGGAAGAGGGTGGCCAGCGCCGCCAGAGCGGCGCCTGCCATGTTGTTCGAGACGCGCTCGGCTGCGTCGATCCAGGTGGACCGGGCGTCCAGGGAGAAGAGCAGGAGCATGGCGGGGGCGGCGAAGATGGGCCACAGGCCGTAGTTGTAGCCGCGCAGGATCCGGGCGGTGCCGGCGCACGCCACGGTGACGGCGGCCAGGGCCGGTGCGGACGGAGCAGGGGCGAGGATGAGCAGGGCGGCGGCGAAGCTGGAGCCCAGGACGTTGCCGATGACCCGTTTGGCCATACGGCTGGTGGTCTGCCCCCAGGTCGGGCGCAGGCAGCCGAAGACGCCCGCCAGGACCCACGTTCCGTGCGGGATGTGGAGCTGGCCGACGGCGATGAAGGCGAGGGTGAAGCAGACCGCGAGCCGCACCTTGTGCCGGAATTCCGGGGTGCGGCTGGTGACCGAGGCGCGCACCCCGGCCCAGTGACGGGCCCGCCCCCTGCCCTCGGGGCCGCGGCGGGGCTCGTGCGGCGTGGGCGGGGTGGAATCCGGGCGGCCCACGATGAGCGGGATGAACAGCAGCAGGCTGGTCCACAGGCCGCCGGAGGCGAACAGCAGGGCGTAGGTGCCGCCGCCGGCGCCGGCCAGCCCCTGCACGGCGAACACCAGGGGGATGACCGGTGCCATGCCCGGTGTCGCGACCGGCGCGATCAGCGCGATGGCCAGCACGGTCAGCGGAAGGCTGCCGCTCACCAGGACGCCCAGCGCCGTGGCTGCCGAGCAGGCCAGCCACTGCAGGCCGATCTGTCTGACACGATTCCGCAGGTCGCCTTGGGGGACCAGCAGGTTCAGCAGGTAGGACCCGATGCCGGCCGCGACGCCGGAGGCCGGACGGCCCGCGGCGATACCGATCGCCAGCGGGACACCGAGGGCCAGGACCATGCCCACGCCGAAGCGCCAGGCCCAGTGGCCCTCGCGGGCGAGGTAGAGGCCGGTGACCGTGCGGCCGGCGTCCCGCACGGACCGCAGGGGCGTCCGTGCCTCCATGTCGTCTCCTTGGGCGTTCCGGCGCGCCTGCGCCGGGGTGGGTTGGTCGAGGGGTCGCTGCGGGCGCCGTCAGCGCGCTGCCTCGGTGCGTGCCGCTGCCTCGAAGGCGGCCACGTCGATGACGTCGGCCTGGCTGGGCAGCAGCGAGGTGATCAGCGTGTCGTGCAGCTGCTGGTCGGGATCGCCGCACACGTCGCCGAGGACCAGGAGGCGGTAGTCCTTGTCCGCGCCGTCACGGACGGTGGACAGGATGACGCCGCTGGTGAAGATGCCGCCGAGCACCAGGGTGTCGATGCCCTGTTCGCGCAGCAGCGGGTCCAGCGAGCCCGTGGAGAACGCGCTCACGCGGGTCTTGGTGACCGTCAGCGGCTGGTCTTCGTGGGCCTCGCGCAGCGCCGGGTGGACCTCGTTCTCCGGCTCGGTCGCGGCCAGGGCACCGGCCCGGGCGACGGGGGCGAAGGCCTTGTTGTGCGCGGGCACGGCGGCGTGGTCCTCGGGGGTGAAGGCCACACGGACGTGGATCTCACGGATACCGGCGTCGAGCGCCGCGCGCTGGGCGCGTTGGGCAGCCCGCAGGATCCGCTCGGCGCCAGGAAGGGCACTCAGCAGGGAGTGCTGGAGGTCCATCAGCAGCAGAGCGGTGCGCTCGGGAATGAGAGGTGAGGAGATCATGGCCGTTCCTGTCGTCGGGACATAACCAATTTACTACAGTGCTGAATAATACAGTGCCGTAGTAAGCTGGCGTGGTGAGCGAACGTGACATCGACTGGCTCAGCCCTGATGAACTGCGCATCTACCGCGCCTTCAACCGCGCCGCAGAAGCCGCCTCGTCCCGGCTGGAGGCCGACATGGAACGCGAGGCGGACCTGCCCCGCAGCTACTTCGACATCCTGTGGCGGCTGCGCCGCGCCCCCGGCCGCACTCTGCGCATGACCCGGCTGGCGGAGCTCACCCACTCCAAGGCCAGCCGGATCACCCACGCGGTCGGCCGGCTGGAGGCCGCCGGACTGGTACGCCGCGAGGTACCCGAGGGCGACCGGCGCGGCTGGCAGGCCGTACTCACCGACGAAGGTCTGGCACGGGCCGAGCAGGCCGCACCCGTCTACGCCCGCAGCGTCCGCGACAACGTCCTCGCACCGCTCAACACCAAGGAACGCGAGCAGCTGACCGCCATCGGCAACAAGCTCCTGGCCCACCTGGACCCCGAGGCGCTGCCCGGCGCCGGAGAGCGGGAAGCACGACCGTGACGTTCAGATTGCGTGCTCGATCGGGGAGAGCCCGTCCAACGGGCGGCGGCATTGGCCACCGTCGCGGCACAACCGCTTAATGTTGAACCAAGTACCGCAGTAGAACCGGTCTGCGTCAGCGACCGCCGCTCCCGGTTGTCCGCGCCTCTCGCCTACGTCCGGCCGGCCCCGTGGCCCGGCCGACTGTCCGAGTGCTCAAGCGTGTTCACCTTCTGTGATGTGCTGTTCGCACCAGATGGTCTTGCCGTTGCGTGATTGGCGTGTGCCCCATCGGCGGGTGAGCTGGGCAACGAGCAGGAGTCCCCGGCCGCCCTCGTCGAGGAGCCGCGCGCGACGCATGTGAGGGGCGGTCGTGCTGGCGTCGGACACCTCGCAGATGAGCGTCCGGTCCCGGATCAACCGCAGTTGTATGGGCGGACGGGCGTACCGGATGGCGTTGGTGACGAGCTCGGTGACCACCAGTTCGGTGACGAAGGACGTGTCGTCCAGCCCCCAGGCAGCGAGCCGGCGGCCGGCCCAGGAACGGGCCTGGCCCACTGCGGCCGGATCGGGGGGCACGTCGAGGACAGCGACCATTTCCGAGGTCAGGACCCGCGTGCGGGCGACGAGCAGGGCGACGTCGTCCGGAGGATGGTCGGGCAGCAGGGCGAGCATGCCGTTGCAGACCGTCTCCGGCGACAGTGCGGGCATGGCGAGCGTGCCGAGCAACCGCTCCAGTGCGTTCCCCCAATGCGCCCGGTCGAGCAGGCCATCGGTGTAGAGCACGAGCATGCTGCCTTCCGCGAGAGTGACGTCGGCGGACTCGAAGGGCAGGTACCCCAGGCCGAGTGGAGGGCCCGCGGCCTGGTCGAGCAACTCGGCGGCGCCGTCCGGGGTGACCACGACCGGCGGAGGGTGCCCGGCACGGGCCATGGAGCACACGCCGGAGACGGGGTCGTAGACCGCGTACACGCACGTGGCGCCGAGGTCGGAGGAACCGGGACGGCGCTCCTCCGCTTCGGTGGCGAGGTTGGTGACCAGGTAGTCCAAGTGAGTGAGCAACTCGTCCGGGGGAAGGTCGACATCGGCGAGAGTGCGCACCGCGGCGCGCAACCGCCCCATCGTGGCGGCGGCTTTCACACCGTGGCCGACGACGTCCCCCACGACCAGACCGACCCGCGCCCCGGACAGGGGGATGACGTCGAACCAGTCGCCACCCAGCCCGGGCCGTCCGCTTGCCGGAAGGTAGCGCGAGGCGGCGACCACCGCGGCCTGTGCCGGAACTCCCGGGGGAAGCAGGCTGTGCTGGAGTGTGAGAGCGGTGGTCCGTTCGCGGGTGAACCGGCGGGCGTTGTCGAGACAGACGGCTGCTCGCGCGACCAGTTCTTCCGCCAGGAGCCGGTCATCGTCCTTGAATGGTTCCGGGTTTCGCCTGAGGAAGATGGTGACCCCCAGGGTCATGCCACGTGCCTGCACGGGGACACCCATCATGGACTGAAATCCGTACCTCTCGAACCTCGCTGCGCGCTTGGGGTCCTCGGCGAGCCAGGACCGCACGTCCGCGTCCCGTATCCGACGCACGGCCGATCGGCGCGTCGCCATGCAGTGCACAGGGGGTGATCGCAAGGGATAGAAATCCACGGAGCCGGGCTGATGGGTGTTTCTGGGATCCACCGGAAAGCTGGACTGGTGCGCCACGCGTCGCAGAGCGACGGTACCCGTGAACGGAGCTGGTTCGTCGCCTTCCAGCATGGTTTCCAGCAGGTCGACGGTGACCCAGTCGGCCAGCCTGGGGACGGCCACGTCGGCGAGTTCCTGAGCCGTACGCATCACGTCAAGGGTGCTGCCGATGCGGGTGCTCGCCTCGTTCAGCAGAGCGAGGCGTTCCCGGGCGCGATGCTGGTCGGTGACATCGTCCACCGTGGTGCACAGACCCAGTGCGTTTCCGCGCGGATCGCGCAGCACGGAGGCCGAGGCGGAGAACACCCGGTCGCGGTCCGGGTCGGCCCGCATGTGACCGTGAATCTCACCGTCGAAGGCGGACTCGCCTGTCTCGATCGCGTGGCGCAGGCGTCCCTCCCAGTCCCGGACATCCCGCCCGGAGATGAGATCCTGCAGGGTCTTCCCCTGCCGCTCCGCTGCCGATATGCCGGTCAGTCTCGTCATCGCCGCGTTGTGCCCGACGCATCTCAGCTCTGTGTCGAAGACTGTCAGCGGGACGGGTGATTCGGTGAAGACCCACTCGACCAGGGCTCGTTCGACGTCCTGCGGAGTGGGCTGCCGCGCACCTGACGCCACCAGAACCCAGTGACTGCGGGCGCCGCCGTCCATGAAGCGGTAGGCCCTTCCTGACAGCCGCAGCGGACGGCCGTCCTGGCACCGCGCCGACAACTCGCCCAGCCAGCTGTCCTGCCCCCTCGGGAGGGCCCAGTAAGGGGTGCCGAAATCGGGTTCGAAGAGGTCGGCAGCCGCCTTCCCCACGATGTCCTCGGCGGCATGACCGAGCAGCCGCTCGGCTTCGGGGGCCCAGCCTGTCACGACGCCTCGTTCGTCAACCGTGATGACCATGGACCCCGAGAGCTCGCCCAGCAGCCGTCCGACTGCGGAGTCTCTGTCGGCGTTCATATCGCCCCACCTCACTCAGGTGGATCACTGGCCCAGCTCAAGCATGCGCTTGCCCTCACGCCGGGGGCAACGAGAGCCGACCGGAGCACAGGGGCTGTGGGCGTCAGGACCGGTTCAGAACCTCTTCGACAGCGGTGTGGGTACCGCGCCCTCACGCAGGATGGCGGGTAGCGCGGTCGTGAGGTCGACGATGGTGGACGGCACGTTTCCGCTCGGCCGGCCGGGGAGGTTGGCGCTGGACTGGGCGACGGGCCCTGCGCTGCGGAGCGGATCCGGCGCCCCCGGCGCCCGGCTCCCGAGTGCCGGGGGAGCGGGCGCCGAGCGAGGGTGCCTGCCGCTCGTCCGGGATTACCGGCTGGGTCAGCGGGTCGGGCTCGCGGCGGGGGCTGCCGCGCCGGCGGCTGCCTCGAAGGCGGCGACGTCGAGGATGTCGGCCTGCATGGGCAGGACGGACTCCATCAGGGTGCGGTGGAGCTGCGGGTCGGGGTCGGCGCAGACATCGCCCAGGACCAGCAGCCGGTAGTCGCGGTCGGCGGCCTCACGCACGGTGGACAGGACCACGCCGCTGGTGAAGATGCCGGCGAGCACCAGGGTGTCGATGCCCTGTTCCCGCAGGAAGGGGTCGAGGGAGGTGGTGCTGAACGCGCCGACGCGGGTCTTGGTGACCGTGTGCGCGGGCGCACCCTCGCGCAGCAGTGGGTGCACGTCGTTCTCCGGCTCCGCCGCCGACAGCGCGCCGGCCTCGGCCACCGGCGCGAAGGCCTTGTTGTGCGCGGGAACGGCCGCGTGGTCCTGCGGAGTGAAGGCGACCCGCACATGGATCTCGCGGATACCTGCCGCCAGTGCGGCCCGCTGAGCACGCTGGGCGCGCTCCAGGACGGGTCCCGGCTCGGGGAGGGCCGCCAGCAGGGAGTGCTGGAGGTCCATGAGCAGCAGTGCGGTCCGGCCCGGGTGCAGGGCGGAGGTCTGGCTTGCCAAGGTCTTTTCCCTTCGTCGTGGGGGTCTCGCGGAGCCGTGGCGGACGCGAGGAGATTTACTACAGCGCTGAATAATCCTGTAGTGTAATAAACGTGATGAGCGACGAACAAATCGACTGGCTCTCCCCGGAGGAACTTCGGGTCTTCCGTGCGTTCAACCGTTCCTGGGAGGCGGTGTCGGCCCGCCTGGACGCAGACATGGAGCGGGAGACGGGCCTGCCCCGCACCTACTTCGACATCCTGTGGCGACTGCGACGCGCGCCGGACCGGTCCCTGCGGATGAGCCGACTGGCCGAGATCACCCACTCCAAGGCCAGCCGGATCACCCACGCGGTCGGCCGCCTTGAGGCAGCGGGACTCGTGCTCCGGGTGGTCCCGGAGGGGGACCGGCGCGGCTGGCTGGCGGTCCTGACCGACGAAGGACTGAGGCAGGCGGAAAAAGCCGCACCGGTCTACGCGCGCAGTGTGCGCGACCACGTCCTCGCTCCGCTCACCACGGAGGCGCGCGGCCAGCTCACCGCCATCGGCGAAACGCTCCTCGCGCGGCTCGACCCGGAGGCGCTGCCCGGCGCCGGAGACAAGGAAGAAAGGTCATGACCACCCGGATGACCCGGACGCCGCCCCGGGCCCCGGCGCCCTCAACGAGCACCGCACCCCGGCTGTGGCAGATACAGGTCGTCGCAGGACTGGGAGGATTCCTCGCCGGCGTCAACACCTCCACCATGGATGTCGCCCTGCCCACCGTCAGCCGGCACTTCGGCGCCTCGGCGTCCACCGCGTCCTGGACCCTGCTGTCCTACATGCTCGTGACCACCGTGCTGGTGTTCGTCTTCGGCCGGGCCGCCGACATGATCGGCCGCCGCCGGATGTACCTGGCGGGCACAGCCCTCCTCACCGGCGCGAGCCTGCTCTGCAGCCTGGCGCCCGACATCACCTGGCTGATCGTCTTCCGCTGCGTGCAGGCCATCGGCGCGGCCGCGCTGCTGAGCAACATCACCGCGCTGATCACCGACGCCTTCCCCGCCCGCCGTCTGCCCACCGCGCTGGGCATCAACGTCACCGTCGCCGCCATGGCCCAGGTTCTCGGCCCGGCCCTCGGCGGCGCCCTGGCCTCCGGCCTCGGCTGGCGCGCGGTGTTCTGGTTCAACGTCCCCATCGGCCTCGTCGGCCTGGTCTGGGCCGGCTCGATCCTGCGTCCCGACACCACCCGATCCCGCGGCGAGTCCTTCGACTACCTCGGCGCCGCCCTGTCCGCCGTCGCGCTCGGCGGCCTCATCCTCGCCCTGTCCGAAGGCGGCGCCATGGGCTGGAGCAGCGTCCCGGTCCTCGCCGGCCTCGCCCTCTTCGTCGTCTTCACCCCGCTCTTCCTGCTCGTGCAGGCCCGCCGCCGCCACCCGCTGATGGACCTGAGCCTGTTCGCCGACCGGGCCCGCAGCATGGCCTACCTCGCACTGTTCCTCATGGCCATGGCCTACTTCGCCGTCGTCCTGCTGATGTCGCTCTACCTCCAGGCCGCCTCCGGAATGGCCCCCTACGAGGCCGGACTCCACGTTCTCTACGTGGCGTTGGCCATGGCGATCGTGTCGCCAGTCGCCGGCGGTCTCCGCAGCCGCTTCAGCGCGCGCATCCTGTCCAGCAGCGGACTGCTCCTGGCGGCGGCCGGACTGTTCGCGCTCTCCGTGATCATCAAGCCGTCGATGAACAGCGTGGCGCTCGCGGCATGCCTGATGGCCGTCGGCGCCGGAGTGGGCCTGTTCATGACCCCCAACACCAGCTCCATCATGGCGTCGGTTCCCGCGCGCCGACGTGGCATCGCCAACGGGGTGCGACAGACCGCCCAGAACGCCGGCTACGCGGTCAGCACCGCGCTCGCTCTGGCCATCGTCACCAGTGGCCTGCCAGGCGCCACCAAGCAGGCCGCCTACGCGGGCGAGGTGTCCAGCCTCTCGCCCCGCACGCTGGACCTCTTCACGAGCGGCTACAAGTGGGCTCTGCTGACCCTCGGTGCCACCTGCGTCCTCGCCCTCATCGCCTCACTCAGCCGCGGCCGGGGGACCTCCACCGACTGAGGGGCATCGCCCGAGAGGCCGCAGCCGCCGTCCTGGTTCCATGCGACCTGGCCGGCGGCGCTTTGGGTTCTGGGGCATGCGTCACGCGACAGGCTCGACGCGGATGACGTCAGCTGCATTGACAGCCGAGGGAGAAATCTATTTGAATGAATTTCACCCGAGCGTGATCCGCCGCCCTGCCAACGCGGTGATCACGGAGCGCTCGGCGGGACGACGCGCCGCTGGGAGCGACAGTCGTCCGACCTTCGACGGCGAGGGAGGCACGACGTGACCGGTCGACTGTCTGCCGCCGCCTCATCTTTGCCGAGCCGCAGAGAAAGCACCGTGAACGCCGATGCTCGTACTTTCGCAGTCGCCGGACACCAACCATGACTGGCCCCTTACCTCAGAGGAAGCGCCGAGCCTCGCCGCGCGGAGGTGGGTGGTCAATGAGACCGGGTCCCGCGACGAGCGCCCTGAGGAACCACGGTGAAGGCCGTGAAGTGCGAGCGCCTTCCCGACATCACTGCCGTGGCCGGCTCGCCACGGCCCGACATCCTCCGGCGGAAGGACAGAGGCCGATGCTGAGCACCGCGTCCACGCACGACACACTCGTTCGGCTGGCATGTCTTGGGGCGGCCATCAGTCTCGAAGCGGGTCTCCTTCTGCTCGTAGCCCGCTCGCTCGAACTCGACACCGTTCCGCGAGGAATGGTGCGCAGGGTTCGCTGGTGGAATACCCATGGCCGGATGGTCATGCTGGGCGGACTCGCCCTGGTCGTCGCCCCGGTCGCGGCCCTGATCGTATCGGCTCGCTGACACCGTCCGGCATCGCCCTCTTCTGCTGATCGTGCGCGCCCCCATCACTCCGGGCATGCGGCGCCATCGCTCCGGGTGTGCGGCGCCATCCGTCAGGCGCCCCCAGTGAACGGCGGGCGCACCCGTGCCGTCGCATTCCGACTCACCCGGTGATCACCTCGGACGGAGCCCACGCATGCCACACCCGCAACAGGGCGGGACGGTTCACATCGTCAAACCGCCGAGGTCTCGGTCGAAAACCGGAGCACGCAAGTTCCGCCTGGGTTCCAAACCCCCTACCGGCTTCTCCACCACGCTGCTCGGACCGGCGTTTGTCGCGGCGATCGCGTATGTCGACCCGGGGAACTTCGCCGCCAACGTCCAGGCCGGAGCCACCTTCGGCCCGCTGCTGTTGTGGGTGGTCGTCGCAGCCAACCTGGTCGCGATGCTGGTGCAGTACCTCTCCGCGAAGCTGGGCCTGGCGACAGGGCTGAGTCTGCCGCAGCTGTGCCGCCGGGAGTACCCGCGGCCCGTGGTGATCGGCCTGTGGCTGCAGGCCGAAGCCGTCGTGATGATGACCGATCTGGCCGAAGTGGTCGGCGGGGCCATCGCCTTGAACATCCTCTTCGGGCTCCCCCTGCCCGTCGGCGGCATCGCCACGGCCGCGGTCTCGCTGGCCATGATGCCCATGCGCAGCCGCGGCCGACGCCGCTTCGAACTCCTGATGACCGTTTGTCTGACGCTGCTCCTCGGCGTGTTCCTCGGCCAGGTGGTCGCTTCCGACGGCGCGACTCGCTCTCTCGGCGGCCTGGTACCCCACCTGGCGGGTGGCGGCAGCCTCTTGACGGCCGGCGGCATCGTGGGGGCCACGGTCATGCCACACGTGATCTACCTGCATTCCGCCCTCACCAGCGACCAGCGCGCCGCTGTCGTCGCAGCCGGGAGCGCGGACGGCATGGCGGACGCCACG
Organism: Streptomyces arenae; assembly: GCF_022343545.1. Classification (NCBI taxonomy): domain Bacteria; kingdom Bacillati; phylum Actinomycetota; class Actinomycetes; order Kitasatosporales; family Streptomycetaceae; genus Streptomyces; species Streptomyces arenae. The sequence goes on along the minus strand of NZ_JAKQYH010000033.1, from coordinate 77,314 downwards.
CGACGCCGATCCGTGTTGTGGCACATGCGCATTGACGTGCTCATAGCGTTGGGGGTGGCCGGCGTCGTCAACACCGCACTGTTGATCGCGGCCGCCACCTCCTTGTACGGCAAAGCGCCCGAAGCGGGGGACTCCTTGAACGCGGCCTACGACGCCTTCGGAAACGCCATGGGGGCAACCGCCGCCGCGGCGTTCGCCATCGCTCTGCTGATCTCCGGCCTGGCAGGTACCAGCGTCGGCATTTACACGGGTCAGATCGTCATGGGTGGCTTTCTGCGGCGCACCATTCCTGTCCTGCTCAGACGGCTGCTCACCGTGGCACCCGCCTTGGGTGTCCTGTGGAGCAGCATCAGCCCCACCGACGCATTGGTACTCAGCCAGGTGGTGCTCTCTTTCGGAATTCCCTTCGCACTCCTGCCCCTGATTCTCCTCACCCGGGACAAGACGCTGATGGGACCCTGGGTGAACCGCGCCACCACCACGGCCTGCGCTTGGTTCGTAGGGGGCCTGATCACCGTCCTCAACGTATGGTTGCTGGCTCAACTCGTCATGTAAGTCCGCCATTTGATATCCCGTATGGGAAAAGTGCGGATCTCCTTGCGCCTGTGTGAATCAAGCCCGCGCACGACCTCTGTTGCAATTCTCGATGAAAACGTACGCTGGTAAGCGTGATGAGCAATGGCGCCATCGACTGGCTAACTCCTGAAGAACTGAGGGTCCTACGGGCTTTCAGCCGGGCATGGGGAGCCGTGACAGGTCAAGTGGATCGTCGCCTGGAAGACGAAGCAGGGCTGCCTCAGGGTTACTTCGACATCCTCTGGCACCTGCGCCGCGCCCCCGGCATGTCTCTGCGGATGAGCCGCCTGGCGGAGATCACGCATTCCAAGGCCAGCCGTATCACGCACGCGGTCGGCCGCCTGGAGCAGGACGGTCTGGTACGTCGTGAGGTCCCGGCCGATGACCGGCGTGGCTGGCTGGCGGTGTTGACCCGGACGGGGCTCGAACGGGCGGAGCGAGCTGCGCTTGTCCACGCGCGCGTCGTGCGCGAGCACGCCCTCGCCCCGCTGACTGCGGAGCAGCACGACCAACTCGTCACCATCAGCGAACGCCTGCTCGCCGGCATCGCCCCGACGACGGCCGCCGGAGCCCAGGGCCAGGAATAGGACCCATGTCGATCGTCATCACGGCCGGGCGACGGGGGGACAGGGCGTCGTAGGGCGGGGCGGCGCGTTCGGCGGTGAGGGATTCGATGCGCTGTTCGGTCGCGCGGTCGGCGTCGGTGAAATGGCCGTCGGTGTCGATGAGTCCGCGTTCGCGCAGGCCGTCCATGACCGCGGCCAGGCGCTCCTTCGGCAGGTGATGGATGCGTCCGAACGACTCCGGCGGGTGGATGCCCTGTTCCAGCGCGGCGAGCACGTGTGCCTCCGTGCCGCCGATCCGCGCCGACGAGAGCGGCGATGTGCCCGTCGCCGCGGTGCTCGCGCAGCATGGTGGCGGAATGCCACAGCCGGGCGACCGGGTCGCTCGGCACCGCGAGTGAACGCATCCCCGCGTACATCAACCGGCCTTCCGTGGGCGCGCTCGTCGCGGCCTTGGTGATCAGGTCGGCGGCGGGCACCAGGCCCGGGGAGCCGGCCAGTTCGTCGCCGAGGATCCGCCCCAGGGAGGCCGCGCTGCCCCTGTCCATGCGACGGGCGAGGTGAGTCGTCGGATGCAGGCGTCGTGCCCAATCGGGGTCTCCCTTTGCCAGACGTGGCAACTGGGACCGTCCGGCACACCGAAACTCATCGGGGCCGGAAGAGAAGCAGCGGACCACCGAGCAGTACTGGGCCCGCCGCCACCACCTCACGAACCACTGCTAGGTCCAGTCGATTACCTCGTCGAGCAGATTCGGATAGTGCTGCTCGAGTCTGGAGACGTAGTCGCGAAGGTGTTCGCGCATGAGGCGCTCGGCGTCGTCTGCCGCACCGTCACGCACCGCTTTCTCGATCAGTTCGTGTGAGGGGGTGACGCTGCCGGCCAGGTCCTTGCGGACGCGATCCATGCTCGAATTGTCGGAGAAGAGATCGCGAAGGGCTTCCGCGACGAGCAGGAGGATCGGGTCGTTCGACAGCCGGGCGACGCTGAGATGGATGTCGGCGGCACTCAGTACGAGGTTGCCGTCCCCGTCGATCGCCTCCGGGTCCACCTCCCCCTGTGCCACACGTTCGGCCGCCAACCGTGTCATGAAGGGTTCCAGCCGCATGCGCGTGGACATGAGGTCGCGAAGGGTGAGCTGCAGGAGGTGGAAGTACAGCGACGACGAGTTCGCGAACTGGTAGCTGGCGACCTGGTTGACGATCGCGCCGCCGCCCGGACCCGGCTTCAACGAGATGACCCCGTACATCTCAAGGATGCGAAGGGCCTCGCGGAGCGTCGGACGGCTGACGGGGTAGCGCTTGAGGAGTTCAGCCTCCGACGGCAGACGGTCCAGGCCCTCGGCGGTAATCTCCCGCACGATTTCGCCTGCCACGAGACGTGCTGTTTTCTTCCCCACCGACCTCACCCCGTCACCATACCTGGTGGAAGCTCTTTGAATGCTGTTGGGCGAACACTGTCGGCCCGAGGCTCGTCCGGCCGTCGGTCCTCAGCCACGGTCTCGGTACCAGGACGGCGTCCTCAGGCGGCCTGGTACCGAGGACGCCTACAACATCCCGGATCACTGTCAGGAGGGTTGCGCGGGACGTGAGGAGCAAGGCTCGCTCCTCACGCCGCCTCGCCCTTCGCGCCGTAGGAGGCGATCAAGTCGCCCCACCCGTGCAGCCGGCTCCAGAGGATGCCTCTCTGGGGTGAGAAGTTGTGCATGTGGGCGCACCTCGGCACCTCGTGCACGGTGACGTCCCGCGTCGAGCGGTAGGCGGCCGGTTCGACCCGCAGGTCGCGCAGTACGTCGCGTTCGCCCGCTCCCAGGAAGACCGGGACGTCGATCGTGGCGGCCTCACCGGCGACCACCCCCGGGGACATGCAGAACGCGGCGAACGGCGGGAAGGTGGAGCAGATCCAGGGCGGCAGCGGCGTCCTGGTGCGGACCGGAAAGCCGGCCGACATGTCGGCCTCGACCAGTGCGGCCGGCACGTCCTCCCAGTGGTAGGCGTACCTCAGGTGACTGAGGTCGTCCGAGAACGGGCCGGACCAGGCATCGGCGACAGAGGCACCCGTGTCGTGCGGAGCCAGCGCACTTCCGTCAGGCGTCGGGATGACCGTGTGGACAGCGCTGAAGCCGAGCACCGCGACCGCGTCGAACGAGCGGTGCCTCGCCTGCTGGTGGATCAGCTGCATTCCCCCCAGCGAGTGGCCGATGCCGATCCTCGTACCCGCCTCGCAGGGTGGGAGGCCGGGCACCGCGGTGCCGGCGGCCAGCCGCTCCCGTACCGCCTCGGCCACCAGGTGCGCGGCGTACGCGCTCGGCTCCAGACCGGTCGACTCGTCGTCGAGCGGGGCGCTGTCGCCGCCGCCGAGCGGGTCGCAGGCGACGACGATCCACCCCCGCTCCGCGTGGAACCGCGCTTGGCCGGGACCGTCGAGCTCGGGAGTGTCGAGGTCGTAGTACGCCCGGGTGTAGCCGCCGCCGGGGAAGGCGGTGGCTACCGTGCGCGGCCCGGGTACCGAGGGGTCGGCCCAGATCGTGGCGGCGATCTCGCCTCGCGCGGCACCCGGCAGCGCGTCCGAGACGTCGATTCTCAGCTCGGCGGAGACGACGCTCACGCAGCCTCCTCGGCCAGCACCGGGGAGGTCTTGGGGGCGGCGGTGTCCGCACCGCGGACCCGCATCAGCAGCGTCGCGACCAGCCCCAGCACGGCGGTGCCGCTCATGTAAAGGGCGACGGGCAGCCAGGAGTCGAAGTGGTCGAACAGTGCCAGCGCGATGAGCGGGGCGAACGCGCCGCCGAACACCCCGCCCAGCGCCACGCCGATCCCGATGCCGGAGTAGCGCAGGTGCGGGGGCAGCAGGCTAGGGAACAGCACCCCCTGGGTGCCGTAGCTGATGCCGAAGCCGCCGAGGAGCAGGAGGAACGCGGGGAAGATCAGCGCGGCGTTGCCGGTGTCGAACAGCGGGAACCACACGAACGGCGCGATCACCATCATCGCCATGCCGATCGCGAAGATCGTCTTGGGCCGGCCGGTACGGTCCGCGACCGATCCGAAGAACGGCATCACGAGGATGAGCAGGGCGCTCGTGATCATCACCATGACGTTCACGAGCCCGGTCGACACCTCGACCGTCTCCGCGTAGGTGAACGCGAACACCGAGGCCATGTAGAAGTAGATGCTCTGAGGGACGGTCATCAGGATGAGGCCGAGGAAGGCTCCGGGGTGCCGGCGGATCACCTCGATGGCCGGACGGGCAGCGACGGCGCCGTCCTCGCGGACGGTCTCGAAGTCCGGGCTCTCCTCCAGCCGGGAGCGCACGTAGAGCCCCACTCCGACCAGGACGGCGCTGAACAGGAAGGGCAGCCGCCAGCCCCAGGACATGAACTGGTCGTCGGGGAGCATGTGTGCCAGCAGGAACACGCCGTTGGCGAGGAGCAGACCGCACACGTTGCCGGTGCTGACCAGCCCGGTCAGCAGACCGGGCCGCTTGCCGCCGCGGGTGTGCTCGAAGGTGAGCAGGAAGCCGCCGGTCGTCTCTCCCGCGACCGATATGCCCTGCACGATCCGCAGCACGATCAGCAGGATGGGTGCGGCGACCCCGACCGTGCCGTAGGTCGGCAGGAGACCGACCAGGGTGGTGGCTCCGCCCATGCCGATCAGCGTCGCCATCATCACGGTCTTGCGGCCGATGCGGTCGCCGAAGTGGCCGGCGAGCCACCCGCCGAGCGGCCGCGCGAGGAAGGCGAGGCCGAAGGTGGACAGCGACAGCAGGGTGCCGACGAACGAGTCGAAGGACGGGAAGAACAGCTTGCTGAACACCAGCGAGGCCGACAGGCCGTAGATGAAGAACTCGTAGTACTCGATCGAGCCGCCGATCAGGCTCGCGAGGGTCACTCTGGTCGCGTGTGAGCGGGCCACGGTAGACCTCCTTCAATGGCGCGGGGACCGCGCCGGTGATACCGGTGGGGTTTCAGGTGCCGTCGGCAAGGGGGCCGGCGACACCGGTGCAGGCCTGGACGGCCGTCAAGCGCATGTGGTGGTGACGGAAGAGCTCGTCGACGTCTTCGCGGCTGTTCAGGGCGAGGCGACGTCGGTCGCCGGCCGGGTGTTCACCCGGGCGGTTGCGGAGAACGCCCGGCAATCGGGCGGGACGGGGTGGCGCTCGCGATCCACGCGAGGGCGTCAGCACTGGGGAAGGTGGGTCGGAGGCGCTCCTACGGGGCGGCGCTTCCGCTGCGGCTCTTCAGGACGGGGATGTCGTCCTGGGGCTTGGCCCGCGCCGTGGTGCGGCACACGGGACATCGAGCTTGGACAGCTTGGAACGGCTGCTGTCGCCGTGGGCCTTCTCAGGGTGGCGCACAGGGCGTGGCCCGTCCGGCAAGGACGGACCGACCGGTCACGTGACGCCTCCCTCGTCGTCGAAGGTCGGACAGCTGTCGCGCTCAAGTGGGTTGCTGCACCCGCCGAGTGCCTCATGATCGCCAGCCGCGGCTCTACGACTGGGTGACGCGCCGGATCGTGCCGGAAATTCATTAGAATGGATTGCCACATAGGCGTCAAGGATCGTGCACGCCCGCATCATTCCGGCGGCGAAAGATCACGATTCGCCCGCCATGTCGACCCGCGACTCCCGGTCGTAACCCTTGACGGCGGCTTCGTAATTCATTTACATGGTTTAGGGCGACACCGAACAACCGCCGTTGACCTGCCGACAAGCGCAGGAAGCCGGCGGCGGCAAGCACCCGTCCCGCGGCCGCACATCGCATGGGACATCTCTCAACGGGCCTTCGACGGAGCCCTGTAGCTCGCAGGCGACCGGACGACGGCCGGCCGATCGGCTCAGCGACCCTCGACGCCCCGTGCCGCAGCTTCGACGTGAAAGGGACTGCTATGACGACACGCCTTGTGGCAACCGGCGACTCCATCCTGACCAGGAGGCTCTCGGCGATACGCACGCCAGGCTTCACCGAGGTGGTGGAGCGGGTGCGCGCGGCGGACGTGTCGTTCACCAACCTGGAGATGGTGTTCCCCGGGGCGGGCCGGATGCCGTCGACCACGTTCCACGGCACCCACGTGGGTGTGGACCCGGCGCTGCTCGACGAGTTCGGGTGGTTCGGGTTCGACCTGTACGGCATGGCCAACAACCACGCCACCGACTACGGCACCAACGGACTCGCCGCGTCGATCGCCGAGTTGAACAAGCGGGGCATGGTCTTCGCAGGCGTCGGCCACACCCTGCGCGAAGCACTGCGCCCGGTCTACTTCCAGACCGCACGCGGCCGGGTCGCGCTGATCTCCGCAGGTTCGTCGAACGCCCGGCTGTCGATCGCCGCCGACCCCGGCGAGGGTGACATCGGCCGCCCCGGCATGGCGCCGGTGCGCCTGCAGAAGACGCACTACATCGCGCAGGAGAAGTTCGAGTTGCTGCGGGACATCCTCGCCGAGGCCGGGGTCAACGTGGCCGCCACCGGCACGACGGCGCCCGGGATCTCCTTCCCGTACCCCGACATGAACGTCTACGACCGGCCGCCCGCGGACGGATTCGCCGTCGAGGGCGTGCACTTCGCCCCGGACGCGCGCTCGCACATCCACACCGGCGCACTGGAACGCGACGTGGACGCCCTGGTCGACGTCGTGGCCGAGGCCAAGAAGCAGGCCGACCTGGTGTTCGTGGCCCTGCACTGCCACGAGGGCGTGGACGGCCGGTGGAACACCGAGGTCGGCGCCGAGTTCCTGCGGCCCCTCGCCCACAAGCTCATCGACGCCGGCGCCAACGCGATCCTCGGATCCGGGCCGCACATGCTGCGCGGCATGGAGCTCTACCGGAACCGGCCCATCTGCTACTCGCTGGGCAACTTCATCTTCACCCTGGAGACGATGGACTCGTTCCCGGTCGAGGTCTACGAGCAGCAGGGCATGCCCCTGAACTCGACCGCGGCGGACCTGTACGACCGGGTCACCGGCTACGCCACCGAGCGGCGGTTCTGGGAGTCCGTGGTCGCCGAGTTCGCATTCGACGACGACGGAGACCTGGCCGGCTGCGAACTCGTCCCCGTCACCTCCGGGTTCGGGGCGCCCCGCTCCCAGCGCGGCTGCCCGGTGCAGGCCGACGAGAACGACTCCCTGCGCATCCTCGAACACCTCGACGGCCTGTCACGCCCGTTCGACACCCGCATCGAGCGCGTCAAGCACGACGACCGCACCGTCGGCCGGCTCGTCGCGACGACTTCCTGACCCCATCCGCCTCACCAGAGAGGACTGACCAACATGACGACGACACAGCCTCGCCCGGGCCCGCCGGCGAGCGGACTCGATCAGGTCGAAGTCACAGTGATCGACACCGACGTCCATGTCGAACCGCGCTCGTTCGAGGAGCTCGTCACCTATCTGGACGCACCGTGGCGGAACCGGAACATCATCGACCGCGTCCCTTTCAGCCGCGCGACGTACAAGACGCTCGACGGCGGCGGCCGGAAGGACGCCTACCCGGAGTCGGGCGACGACATCGGGTCCGACCCCGAACTCTGCGGGAAGCAGCTCTTCGTCGACGACCCGATCGACTACGCGATCCTGCTGCCCTGGAGCTTCCGCGGCTTCACCGTCGACCCGGCGCTGGACACCGCACTGGCCAGCGGCGTGAACGAATGGCTCGCCGACACCTGGCTGTCCAAGTACAACGCCGAGAGCCGGTACGTCGGATCGATCACGATCGCCGTCGACGACCCGGTCAAGGCGGCGAGGGAGATCGAGAAGTGGGCCGGACACCCCGGCTTCCGCCAGGTGATCCTCGGCCACTACGGGCCGCGCCCCTTCGGCCACCCCATGTACGACCCGATCTGGGAAGCCGCCGCCCGGCACGACCTCCCGGTGGCCATGCACTTCCGCGGCGGGGCCACCCAGCCGCTCGGATGGACGTCGACCGGTCCGCTCCAGTACTTCGTCGAGTACCACTCCCTGATCGCGCCGATGGCCTACGCGACCCACATGGTCAGCTGGATCTGCAACGGCGTCCTCGACCGGCACCCCGGCCTGCAGTTCCTCTTCGTCGAGGGCGGCTTCCTGTGGTACCGGCCGGTCATCGACCGGCTGGAACGCCACTGGCGCCGGACCGGCCAGGAGCTCTCGGCCCGCAAGACGCCGCTGGAATACGTGCGCGACCACTTCCGATGGGCGTCGCAGCCCATCGAGGAGTCCCCCAACCCCCAGCAGATCGCCGACCTGTTCGACGAAGCGAACGCCGGTGAGCTGCTGATGTTCTCCAGCGACTACCCGCACTACGACTACGACCCGCCGAGCAAGGCTCTGCCGCGCTCTCTGAAGCCCGAGGTGAAGCAGCGAATCATGTCGGAGAACGCGCGAGTATTTTACGATCTGCCGAAGACCCGGCCGGCGGACCGCTTCGACAGGGCGGCGGGTCAGCGATGATTGTCGACTGCGCGGTGCACCCGGTCCTCCCCGGCGACGAGTTCAACAAGGAGATCGGCTCACCCTGGAACCTGCTCAAGCTCCCGAGCCTGTACGGCGACCGGTACGCCGCACCGTTCGACCAGCTGGCGGTACCGGCCGAAGAGGCGGCGAGCCCGGCGGCGGTCGCCGACCAGCTCCTGCACGGCGCCGGCGTCGACATGGCGGTGCTGTGTCCGACCACCCGTGGCTACTGGCCCAACCCGCAGCAGGCCGCCGCCGTCGCGAGCGCAGCCAACCGGATGCTCTTCGACAACTGGCTCACGGCCCCCGAGGCCGACGGACGGTTCCTGGGATCCATCCGCATCGCGATGAACGACACCGACGTCGCCCTGCGCGAGATCGACCGATGGGCCGACGACGACCGCTTCGTCCAGATCGTCGTGCCGGCGCGCGCCCTCGCCACCTACGGCGAACAGCGCTTCTTCCCCATCTGGCGGGCGGCCGCCGAGCGCGGCCTGGTGGTCTTCGTCCACGACGACCTGGGCACCCTGGTGGAGCCGCCGCCCTCGCAGGTCGGCTTCCCCAGCTTCTACGCCGAGACGCACGCCATCCGGCCGCTGGCCGGGATCACCCAGCTCACCAGCTTCATCGTCGCCGGTGTCTTCGAGCGGCTGCCCGAACTGCGCGTCGTCTTCGGTGACGTGAGCGTCCACGCGGCACGGTCGCTCGTGGTGCGGACGGACAAGGACTGGCAGTCCGACCGGGTGGAGGTCCCGTGGGTGAGCGAGGCGCCCACGTCCTACCTCCAGCGCCACGTCCGCTTCATCACCCAGGCCGACGACGAGATCTCCCCGCACAGCCCCCGCTCGACCGGGACCATCGGCGGGGACAACTCCTCGCTCGTCCTCTACGGCAGCCGCCATCCCTACTGGGACGGGGTGAAGGCCGACGACGTGTTCCCCGCCTGGTCCGAGGAGGAGCGCACGCGCTGCCTCGCCGACAACGCCGTGGCGTTCTACCCGCGCCTGGCGGCGCTCGCGGCCGGCCTGAGCGCATGACCGAGACCCGACTCAACACGAGGAACAGCACATGCGGTATGTAGTGGGTCCGGCCGCCGAGCTGCCGCCGGGATCGTCGACGGTCGTCTACCCGGACAAGGTGAAGAGCGGGATCGGCGTCTTCAACGTCAACGGCGAGTTCTACGCGCTGAAGAACACCTGCCCCCACATGGGCGGCCCCCTGTGCAAGGGAACGGTACGCGGCACGTCCGCCGCCGAGGTGACCCCCGACGGGCAACCCGAGGTGCGCTGGGAGCGGGCGGGCGAGATCGTCTCCTGTCCCTGGCACCACTGGGAGTTCGAGATCGCGACAGGGCGGACGATCTTCTCGTCCCGGCAGCGCGTGCGGGGCTATCCCGTGTCGGTCGTGCCGGCGGACGTTCTGGAGCGACTGGAGAAGGGCGTGGAGACGGTCCCCGTCTCGGTCGAGGACGCCACGATCGTCATCGACATCTGAGAAGACCGCGTCAGCGGAGGGCCTGGCTCGAGCGCGTCAGGCCCCCCGCCAAGCAGTTAAGGAACACCGATGTCTCAACGCGACCTCGAACTGACGGTCACCGGCCTGGAGTTGGTGGCCAAGGAGATCCTTCGGATCACCCTCGCATCCCGGGACGGCGGCGAACTCCCCGACTGGAGTCCGGGCGCACACATCGACCTCCACTTCGAGTCCAGGGGCGTGGAGTACGTCCGGCAGTACTCCCTGTGCGGCCGGACAACCGACCGGAAGCACTGGCAAGTTGCCGTACTGCTCGTCCCCGACGGCCGGGGCGGCTCGGCGCACATCCATGAGGCCTTCCAAGAAGGGGACACGGTCCGTGTCACCGGACCCCGCAACAACTTTCCCCTGGTGTCCGCACCGCGGTACCTGTTCATCGCCGGAGGCATCGGCATCACTCCGATACTGCCGATGATCACTGAGGTCGCCGCAGCGGGCAGCGACTGGCGGCTTGTCTACTGCGGCCGCTCGTTCGGTTCGATGGCCTTCATCGACGACGTCGTCGCGCTGGGGGCCGACAAGGTCCTCCTCCACGCGGACGACGTCCATGGGCGAGCCGACCTCGGGGCCCTCATCGCGCAGGCCGGCCCCGAAGCCGTGATCTACTGCTGCGGACCCGAATCCATGCTCAGCGCGGTGGACGAGAACTGCGCGTCATGGTCACGCGACCGGGTCCACATGGAGCGGTTCTCCCGTCGGGAGGACGGGGACGAGCACACCGCCACCGCGTTCGAAGTCGAGTTCGCCCGTACGGGTGTCACGGTCACCGTGCCCGCGGACCGATCCATCCTGGAAATGGCGGAAGAGTCGGGCGTCGACATCGACTCGTCCTGCCAGGAGGGCATCTGCGGTTCGTGCGAGACAGCAGTCATCTCCGGCACCCCCGACCACCGGGACGAAGTGCTCAGCGAGGACGAGCGCGCCGCGGGCCGGACGATGATGGTGTGCGTCTCCCGAGCGTGCTCACCACGACTGGTGCTCGATGCCTGACGGCCGACGGGCCGCATTCATGAATCACCACACCGAGGAGACGACCGAGATGACCACCACCGCACCGCGCGCCGACGGCTCGCCGACGTCCGGGGAGTCGCAGCGCCATCAGCACATCCGGCAGGAGCACGGCCCCGCGACGGGCCTGATCACGGGCATCAACCACCTCGTCCTGTTCACCCGAGACATGGACGAGGGGGTGCGCTTCTACCGGGACCTTCTCGGCTTGCGTGTCATGCGTACCGTTCGCTTCAACACGTCGGCCGACGGCCTGCGCACCGCCGCCAACCACTCCAGCGGTGGCGCCGTCGAGAGCACGTCCGAACCCTCCGCCGTCGCCGTCGACGTGACGGTCCGGCAGGTCTTCTTCGAGATGGGCAACGGCGAGCTGTTCTCCCTCTACGAGGCGCCCCACGTCGCCGAGAAGCCCGCCGCTCCGGTCAGCTCGGTCCTGTGGCCCTCCATCGTGTCGGACGTGTGCAGCCAGCCGGTCGAGCCCCAGAAGCTGGACCACCTGTCCTTCGACGTACCGCGGCACGCCGATCTGGTGTGGTTCCGCGAGCACCTGCTCGCGCATGGGGTTGTCGTGTCCGAGATATCGGAGCGGCGCGGTGTGAACAACACCCACCGGTTCATCTCCTCCTTCTACTTCTTCGACCCCAGCGGCAACCCGCTCGAGATCGCCTCCTTCGACGCCTCGGACGGCGCGTGGAAGTCCTACGACTTCTCGGACTGGTTCATGGACGAGGACCCCGTGCCGGCACTCGTCGACGAGTCGCCCGATGGCGTGCAACCCCTCGCCCCGCACTGGGTCCACCCGACGGCCGAGTGACGATGGCGATCGAGTTCGAAGAAGTCGTCGACTGGGGTGAGGAGAGCTGGGACCGCGACGTCACCGGCGTCGCGGTCGACTCCCTCGACCGCGTCCACCTCCTGCGCCGTGGCGACGACGCGATCACGGTGCTCGACCGCGACGGCACGGTCCTGGACCGGTGGGGTGACGACGACTTCTCCGAGCGCCCGCACCTTGTGTCCATCGACGCCGACGACCGGATCTACATCGCCGACGACGGCGGTCATCGGGTCCACGTGTTCGACGTCAAGGGTCGCCGACTGGAGACGATCGGTACGGGCCTCCCCTCCGACACCGGCTTCGACGAGGCACAACCGGACAGAGAGGTCGCGTTCGAGCGGGTGCCCGGAGGCCCGCCGTTCAACAGGCCCACGAAGGCCGTGGCTTCGCCGGCCGGCGAGCTGTTCGTCAGCGACGGCTACCGCAACTGCCGCGTGCACCGATTCTCCGGGGACCGTAAGCAGGTCTACTCCTGGGGAGGACCGGGCGCGGCCCCGGGGCGCTTCGTCATCCCGCACAGTGTCACGGTCGACAACGAGGGCCGCGTTCTGGTCTGCGACCGCGAGAACGACCGGATCCAGGTCTTCTCCCGGGAGGGCGAGGTCCTGGACGTGTGGACCGACGTCCAGCGGCCCACGGATGTCGCGGTCGATGCCCGAGGGTACGTGTACGTGACCGAACTCGCCCGTGGCCCGCTGGACTTGAAGTCGTGGCGGCTGGGACCTGCCGAGCGGGAGCTGCCGGGGCGGGTGAGCGTGTGGTCTCCGGACCGCTCCGTCGTCGCCCGGATCGGCCCTCCTTCGGTGGGATTCCTGGCTCCGCACTCGATTGCGGTCGACTCGACGGGTGCGGTCTACGTGTCCGAGGTGCCGGAGTCGTTCGCAGGGTTCACCGGCAGACCGCGGCGGGCCCATCGATGCCTGCACAAGTTCCAGCCGGTCGGCGGCCGCCCGATTTCCTAGTCAGAGGAGCAGTACATGGACAAGACGCTCACCGCCGAGCAGGCGGTCGCCGGTATCGGCGAAGGTGCGTCGCTCGCGGTCGGCGGGTTCGGGCTCTGCGGCATTCCGTCCACCCTCATCGCCGCCGTGCACCGGCTCGGAGTCGGCGACCTGAAGGTGGTGTCGAACAACTGCGGTGTGGACGACTGGGGGCTGGGCCTCCTGCTGGCCGATCGGCGGATCAGCCGGGTGACTGGCTCCTACGTCGGAGAGAACAGGGAGTTCGCCCGCCAGTACCTCGCCGGTGAGCTTGAGGTGGAGCTGTGTCCGCAGGGCACGCTGGCCGAGCGCCTACGGGCCGGCGGGTGCGGGATACCCGCCTTCTACACCCCTGCGGGCGTGGGCAGTCAGATCGCCGACGGAGGGCTGCCGTGGCGCTACGCGCCGGACGGCTCGGTCGTTGTGGCGTCACCGGCCAAGGAGGTGCGCTCCTTCCGGGGTGTCGACCACGTCCTCGAAGAGGCCATCGTGACCGACTTCGCCCTGGTCGCCGCCGCGGTGGGCGACCGGCACGGCAACCTCGTATTCGACAGCTCCGCGCGGAACTTCAACCCGCTGTGCGCCATGGCTGGCCGGGTCACGATCGCCGAGGTGCAGGCTCTGGTCGAGCCGGGCGAGATCGATCCCGCCCACGTGCACATGCCCGGCGTGTTCGTCCAGCACGTCGTGCACGCGCCCGACGTCGAGAAACGCATCGAGAAGATCACCGTCACCGGTCACACCGGCGAACCGACCGTGGGGACCTCCCGATGAGCCTGACGCGTGAACAGATGGCCGCTCGTGCTGCCGCGGAACTGCGCGACGGTCAGTACGTCAATCTCGGGATCGGCCTGCCCACCCTGATACCGGGCCACCTGCCCAGGGGTGTGCACGTCGTCCTGCACAGCGAGAACGGCATCCTCGGCACCGGCCCCTACCCGACCCCCGATGCCGTCGACCCTGACCTGATCAACGCCGGCAAGGAGACCGTCACCGTCCAGCCCGGTGCCTCCTTCTTCGACTCCGCGCTGTCGTTCGGGATGATCCGCGGCAGGCACCTGGACGTGGCCGTGCTCGGTGCGATGCAGGTCTCCCAGCACGGGGACCTGTCCAACTGGGCCGTGCCCGGCAAGATGGTCAAGGGCATGGGCGGGGCCATGGACCTCGTGCACGGGGCCCACCGGGTGATCGTGCTCATGGAGCACACCGCCAAGGACGGCAGCCCGAAGATCCTGCGCGAGAACACACTGCCCTACACCGGTTTGCATGTCGTCGACAGGATCATCACCGACCTCGCGGTCATCGACGTCACCCCGGCCGGACTGCTGCTGGTCGAGACCGCCCCCGGCGTCACGGAGGACGACGTCCGCGCGGCGACCGACGTCCCGCTGGCCCTCGGCACGCCCGCGTGACCAGGCCCATCGCGTGTGCCGCCGCGCAACCGGCCGCGGCGGCACATACGTACCGGCAGCGCCGGCACACGATGCCGGGCGTTCGGAGACCGAGGCGTGCGACCAGCTCCGCGTCGGCGAGAGCACGGGCTGTGTCTCCGGCCTCGGCGGTGGTTCGGGCGGCGAGTACCGCCTCGGCGACGGCCTGGCACTGCGCGAGGCTGTGGTGACGCAGTGCGTGACGGACGCGGGCAGCGCGGGAGCGGACATCGAGAGGCGGCCCCACTCCGTCACCATGCGGGAGCGGCGTCCGGCAGTACAGTGAATGCACCAGACGAGTCTTGCGACAGGCACGGAACCGGCGATGAGAGGTCTCGTAAAACCCCACGTCACAAGCCGCACGCCGGACGTCGGTCCCAGCTCCTTGATGGCAGGGCGGGCGACCGCCGTACTCGACCGCCGGATGCGGATTGCTGGATGGAGCCGACAGGCCGAGGCGCTGTTCGGTTACCGGCCGGACGAGACCGTGGGCCATCCTGTCGCCGACATTCTGGACGAGCCCCTCAGCGAAGCCGGCCCGCTCGCGACCGACGCCGCGCCACAGATCGCGCAGACATCGGGGACATACGTCATCCGTTCCGTCCGCCACCGCGACGGCCACGCGGTGCCGATGGCCTTGTGCCTGCTCCCGCTTTCTCAGGGGAGGGACGCCGTCATGTGGCTGATGGTGGCCATGGAAGTCGAGCGGCTACGCAGGCGTGCCATCGACCGGGCTGTACTGGCAGGGCTCTACACCCAGTCGCCGATCATGCTCGCCGTCTACGACATGGACATCCGGATCCGCTGGATCAACGCTGCCATCGAAGACCAGTTCGGCCATGGGCTGGCGGACGTCGTCGGACGCAGACTGCGAGAGGCGCTACCGGATGGAGTGCTGCTCAGCGAGGACGGCCACGCCGTACAGGATGTCGAACGGCCCATCCGCCAGGCACTGCGCACCGGCGAGCCGGTGACCGAAGTCCTCTATCAGAGCACGACGCGCCGCGATCCTGATCACCCGCACGTGTGGTCGCTGTCCTACTTCCGCTTGGAGGACGATGCCGGACAGCCCATCGGAATCTGCGAGGCGGGCCTGGACATCACCGACCGCTACGCGATGCGGCGCCACCTGGCACTGCTCAGCCGGGCCAGCGGCAGCATCGGTACCACCCTGGACATCCGCCGCACGGCCGACGAGCTGGCGGAACTGGTGGTCCCCGAGTTCGCTGACGCGCTCACCGTGGACGTGCTGGAACCCGTACTGAGCGGCCAGGAGCCGCCCGCCGCCCATCGGGCGCAGGACCCGGGTCTCCTGCGCGTTGCCGGACGGGCACGGGACACCACGGTCGGCGACTTCGCGGCCTCCCTGAACGCCGTGCGTGAACGCTGCCTGGCCTCGGCCGCGCAGGTCACGGACCCTGTCACCGGTGCGCTGGCCCTGCCGCTGACGGCCCGCGGCACGGTCCTCGGCGTGGCACTTTTCCTGCGTACGGCGCCGCGCACCCCCTTCGACGCCGAGAGCATCCCGGTCGCCGTGGAGCTGGCCTCCCGTACCGCGCTCTGCCTCGACAACGCACGCCGTTACGTCCACGAACACGCCACCGCGCTGACGCTCCAGCGAGACCTGCTGCCGCACACCCTGTCCCGGCCCGCCGGCATCGAGGTCGCCCACCGCTATCTGCCCGCCCAGGGTCCGGCCGGCGTCGGCGGGGACTGGTACGACGTCATTCCGCTCTCCGGCGCCCGGGTGGGACTGGTGGTCGGGGACGTGGCGGGACACGGCATGAGCGCCGCGGCGACCATGGGGCGGCTGCGCACCACCGTCGCCGCCTCTCCGCGCTCGATCTGCCCCCGGACGAACTGCTCAGCCGCCTCGACGACCTCGTCGTACGGGCCGGAACCGCGTCCTCGGCAGAGGCCGGTGCGGAGGACCGGGCCCTCGGCGTGACCTGCCTCTACGCCATCTACGACACCGTCAACCGGCACTGCGTCATGGCACGCGCCGGCCATCCGCCCCCGGTACTGCTCGGGCCCGACGGCCACACCGAACTCGTGGACGTCCCCGCAGGGCCACCGCTGGGCGTCGGCGGCCTCCCCTTCGAGAGCGTCGACTTCGAACTGGCCGAGGGCAGCATGCTCGCCCTGTTCACCGACGGACTCGTCGAGAGCCGCCGCCGACGTGACATCGACTCCGGCATCCGCGACCTGTGCGACGCCCTGTCCCGCTCCGGGACCGGCCCGCTGGAGGAGATCTGCCACCGTGTCGTCGCCGAGCTGCTCCCCGGACCTCCCGCGGACGACGCGGCCCTCCTCCTCGTGCGCACCCACGTGCTGCCCGGGCACCTCGTCGCCACCTGGGAGATCCCCCCGGACCCCGGAGAGGTGGCCGATGCCCGGTCGTCGGCCCGGGACAAGCTCGCCGAATGGGGTGTGGCGGACGAGACGACGTTCGTCGTCGAGCTCGTCGTCAGCGAACTGGTCACCAACGCGATCAGATACGGCGGCTCCCCGGTCAGGTTGCGCCTCATCAGGGAGGACGAGCTGATCGTCGAGGTGTCGGACGGCGGCCACACCTCCCCGCATCTGCGCCGGGCCGGGATGGACGACGAGGGAGGCAGGGGACTCTTCCTCGTGGCGCAGATGACCGAGCGCTGGGGCACGCGCTACACCCCGACCGGGAAGACGATCTGGACGGAGGTGTCAGAGACGGCGAGGCCTATGCCGCTGGACCTCACGAACGACGAGTTCCCGCTCTGAGGAACCGCCAGCCCCGCAGCAGCAGGATGCGAGGGCTGGTGTGCGCAGAGGGCCTGCTGCCCGGTGCGTCAGCCGGTCGGCAGCATGGCTTCCAGTTCGGTGACCAGGGCGGTGTAGTCGGTGGCGGTTCGGACCAGGCGTTCCACCGCGCTGCGTTCCCCCAGGACCTCGGTGAGTTCTTCGAAAGCGGGGCGGAAAAGGGAGCGGTCGACGGAGCTGAACGCGATGAGCGCGATCACGTTGACCCGCTTTCCGCCCCACGGGACCGGCCTGTCGTTGACCGCGAGCGCGATGGCCGAGCGCTTGGCGCTCATGCCGGTCGCGTGGGGGACGGCGAACCCGTCGGCGAACGCCGTGGAGGACAGCGCCTCCCGCTCCATGACGCTCTCCAGATAGCTCTCGTCGATGGCACCGGCGTCGAGCAGCAGCCGACCGAGCGCGCGGATGGCCGTTTCGGCGCTGTCCGCCGCGAGGTCGCGGACGAAGAGATCGGGCTGGAGGAAGTCCAGCAACCGGTGCGGCGCCGTCGCGAGCCTGCGGTGCCGGGACGTACGGGCCACGGCGGCGCGTACGGCCCCGACGTCCTTCCACGTCGGGAACAGGTTGACCACGACCACCGGGGCGGGGAGACCGGGCAGCGGCACAGTCGAGATCACCAGCTCCGCGTCGACGGCCTCGACCTTGTCGAGCCGTGTGATCAGGCCGGTGATGTCGATATGGGGAGCGAACTCGCGCTGCAGACGGTCCCGCAGCCCGGTGGCGACCTCGTGATAGGCGGGGCACACCACCACCGTGTTCAGCCTCGCCGACTGTGCCGCCTGCACTTCCAGGTGCGCCCCGATGTGCATGGCCACGAAGGAGATCTCGTCCTCGGTGAAGCGCACCCCCTCGGCGCGCTGGATCTCCCGGCAGATGTAGACCGCGAGCTCGTAGATCAGGGGATAGGTGGTCTTGATGGAGTCGGCGAGAGGGTTGCGGTTCCACAGGCCCTGCCTGCCTCGCTCCAGGAGGCTGTGCAGATGCAGGGCCAGCCGGCCGATGAAGTCGTCGGAGCCCAGGTCGACGCCGTACTCGGCCTCGGCGCGGGCCGCCACCTCGCGCACGACGGACACCTCGCGCGCGGCGTTCGCCGTGGCCGCTGAGGCGCGCGGTGCGGTCAGCGCCCTCACCTCCAGCTGCGCCGAGAGATGGCCGATGTCCGGTACGGGCAGGCGTGTGCCGAACCACTGGGTGAGCAGGGACATGAGGAGGTCGGCTGGTCCGTCGTCCTCGTCGCCGGCGTCTGCGATCTCGCTCCGTGCGCCGGTGGCGTGGTCGTCGCAGTCCGGCTGTGCGGTGGCTCCGGTCTCCTGCGAGCTGCGGTCCACCGCGATGGCGATGTGCAGCAGTACGTCGTTCAGGGCGAACTCGCTGACGACGTAGTCGGCCTCCTCGCAGCGTGTCAGCAGCTCCGCGCGGAAACCGGGCAGGTCCAGGTCGGGGTAGGCGGCGCGGATGCGGTCGAAGGAGAGGAAACCGTCAGTGGCCTCCTCCCGGAACAGGGCGCTCAGCAGCTTGCGGCGGTCGCGTTCGTCGCCTTCGAGGCGGACCGTGTGCCCCGAGCGCCGCAGCTGCAGCCGGAAGGACTCCAGATGGCGTCGCACTCTGCCCAGATCGGCTTCCAGCGTCGCGTCACTGACGTGGAGTTCCTGAGCCAGGGCGTAGACGTCGAGACCGTCGGGTGTGTCGGCGAGCCTGCGAATGAGGGCGTTGTGGCGGTTGCGGGGGCTGCCGGCCGGACGGCGGTGCTGTCGGCTGAGCTGGAATGCCGCGTATGCCTCCTCGTCGAGGTGGTATCCGGCGGCGGTCGACTCGATGAGGCGAAGAGGGCTCGCCAGGGCGTTGAGCCGGGTGACGTAGTTGCGGATGCTGCGGGGTGTCACCCCGAGGGCGCGGGCCGCGCTCGCGGCCGGCACGGTGGTGCCCGCCCGCTGGAGGAAGGCGAGGAGCGCGGAGGGGCGGTCTTCACTCACTTCAGGTCACTCCAAGGCGGCGGCCTTGGAGGCCACCGGCTCCTTCTCGTACGGGGTGGGGTGCACCGTGGCTGAAAACGGCTCTCCAGCTTAAGCACCCGGAGCGGCTGCGGGGAGCGAGACAATTTTCCGCCCCGGAGGCAAAAGATCTATGGATGCGAACGGTCCGGCGGCGTCGGGGCGTGATCTTCCGGGCTGGCGGAAAGTTGCCTATTGGCTCGTCGGCTCCTCTCTCGGCAACGCTGTGTTCATGCGGCCGTGACAGTCCCTTCACCGGCTGCCGAATCGGGCTCATCGCCCCCTCTGAACCTGAAGGATTCGTCATGCGCATTCTCATCGTCTGCGGCTCCGGAGCGTCCAGTGGCTTCATCGCTCAGCGCATGCGTAAAGCCGCCAAGGCCAAGAAGATCGAGGCCCGCATCGACGCGCGCAGCGAGACCGAGCTGGCCGAGCACCTGGCCGGGCTGGACGTTCTTCTCGTCGGACCGCACCTCGCCTACGCTTACGCGCAGCTCAGCGAGCAGGCCCAGGCCCACGGCGTGAAGACCGCGTTGATCGATCAGAAGATCTACGGGGCGCTGGACGGTGCCGCGGCGTTCGAGCTGGCTCTCTCCCTGGCGCCGCAGGCCCGGTGACCGACCTCCCGAGTAGGAAAGCAAACGATGGAAACCCTCATTCGCTTTCTGCGTGACTCGTTCACGCCCAGAGTGAACAAGCTGACCAGCAACGACTGGTTCGCCTCGGTCCAGACCGCGGTCCTCGCCTCGATCCCCTTCATCCTCGTCGGATCCCTGATCACCCTGGTGACGCTGATCCCGGGAGTAAGCGACGCGGTCCCTTCGCTCAGCCGCATCAGCGACTTCACCTTCGGGGTGATCGGCCTCTACATCGCCTTCCTCATCCCGTACACGCTGATGGAGAAGAAGAAGCACTCCTCGCAGAAGGTCCTGGCCGGGCTGGCCTCGATCGGGATCTTCCTGATGCTGGGGCCCGTCAGGCCGCACGGGGACACGCTCGTCCTGGACTTCGACCGGTTCGGCTCCGCCGGCATGTTCGTCGCCATCATCGGCGGTCTGTTCGTGGCCCTGGTGATGCACCTGGTCGCACGGCACAGCTTCTTCGACGACGACACCGCGTTGCCCAGCTTCATCATCAACTGGTTCGACTCACTGCTGCCCCTGTTCGGCCTGACCGCAGCAGCCTGGGCACTGGTCTACCCGTTGAAGATCGACGTGTTCGACGTGATCACGGCAGCGCTCTCCCCGCTCGGCACGATCGCAGGATCCTTCTGGGGCTACGTGCTGCTGTCGTTCGCCATCTCCTTCCTCTACTCGTTCGGGATCAGCGGCTGGTTCGTCATGCCCGTGATCCTCCCCGTGTGGCTCCAGGCCATCAACGAGAACGCGGCGGCCGTCGCCGCCGGGCACCCGGCCACCCACATCCAGACGCAGGAAGTGGCCATCGTCGCCTTCGACGCCTGGGGCGGTATCGGCTTCACCATGGGCCTGACCATCCTCATGTCGTTCTTCGCGAAGTCCCAGCGGCTGCGGATCATCGGGCGGGCCACGGGTGTGCCGTCTCTGTTCAACATCAACGAGCCCGTGGTCTTCGGTGCCCCCATCGCCTACAACCCGCTCCTGATGGTGCCCATGTGGATCATCTCGCTCGTGGTACCCCTCGTCACCTGGTTCGCGTTCCGGACGGGTCTCGCGGAGGTCCCCTCCAAGGTCTTCACGATCTGGTACCTGCCATACCCCATCAGCACCTTCATCACCAGCAACCTGGGCGGCGTACTCGTCGTCATCGGCCTGCTGGCCCTGACCACGCTGATCTGGTTCCCCTTCTTCCGCGTCTACGACTTGCAGGAATGGCGCAAGGAACAGACCGAGCACGAAGACGCCGAACAGCCTGTGGCGACGGCTGCCGACCCGGCGTAGCTTCTCTCGGTCCCGCAGCGAGCCCACATCCCTACCGCATAAAACACCTTGCCGCGCAGTCATGCGCCGGCACACGGAAGCGAGCAACACCGACATGACGACCGCGGAATCCGAGCGCCTGGCCGAAGTGGCCATGCAGATCATTCTCCACGCGGGTAACGCACGAACCCAGGTCCGGCAGGCTCTCACTGTTCTGGAGGACGGTGACAACGCCGCCGCCGAGCAACTGCTGAATGAGGCCAAGGCCGACCTCACCCGCGCCCACCAGGCCCAGACGGCCATCGTCCAGGCCGAGGCCCGAGGGGAGCAGACCGCCCACTCCCTGCTCTTCGCCCATGCCCAGGACACCCTGATGACGATCATGACCGAGCACGGCCTGGCCCAGCACCTGGTCCGCCTGTTCGCCAAGGTCGACCAGCGACTGACCGCCCTGGAAGCGAAGGGGGAGTCCAAGTGAGCGGGGCACTGGGCGCAGCGGTGAACGGTCTGCCGGACGGCTTCCTGTGGGGCGGCGCCATCGCCGCCAACCAGGCCGAGGGTGCGTGGCAGGAGGACGGCCGGGGTCTGTCCATCGAGGACGTCGTCCCGTTCCTGCCCGCGGACGGCTACGAGCACCTGGAGATCATCCGCTCCCGCAGCCAGATCGAGGACGGTCTCGCCGACCGGGCGGCGGCCTACCCCAAGCGGACCGGGATCGACTTCTACCACACCTATCCCGAGGACATCGCCCTCCTGGCCGAGCTCGGCATCAAGGCCTTCCGCACCTCGATCGCCTGGAGCCGCGTCTTCCCCAACGGCGACGAGCAGGAACCCAACGAGGCGGGCCTGGCCTTCTACGACCGGCTCTTCGACGAACTGCGCAAGCACGGCATCGAGCCGGTGGTCACGCTCTCCCACTACGAGATGCCCCTGTACCTGGTGACCGAGTACGGCGGCTGGAAGAACCGAGCCGTCCTCGACTTCTTTGAGCGCTTCGCCGACACCGTCCTCAAGCGCTACGCCGAGAAGGTCACGTACTGGATCGTCTTCAACCAGATCAACACGGTCTACTTCGACCCCTACCTGACGCTCGGACTCCTCGCCGACGACGAGGACGACTTCCCCACCGCGCTGTGGCAAGGGGTCCATCACCAGCTGGTGGCCAACGCTCGCGCCGTGCGTCTCGGCCGCCGCTACAACCCCTCGGCCCGGATGGGCTCGATGCTGCTCGACATGCGGGCCTACCCCCGCACCACCGCGCCCCGGGACGTGCTCGCCGCCCAGCAGCTCACGCAGGACTCGCTGCTGTTCTCGGACGTCATGGTCCGCGGCGCCTACCCGGCCTCGTTCCGCCGGCTGCTGGCCGACCGGGAGATCGACCTGCAGATCACCCGGGCCGACCTGGACCAGCTGCGCGAGAACACCATCGACTACCTGACGCTGAGTTACTACAGCTCGTTCGTGGTGCAGGACGGTACCCGTCTCGCCGACAACATCGGCTGGCCCGTCGCGTCCAAGGAGGTGGCCAATCCGCACCTCGAAGCCTCCGAGTGGGGCTGGATCGTCGACCCCGACGGGCTGCGGATCGCGCTCAACGAGTACGAGGACCGCTACAACATCCCGCTGATGATCGTCGAGAACGGACTCGGCGCCCGCGACACCGTGGAAGCCGACGGCTCCGTCCACGACCCGTACCGGATCGCCTACCTCAAGGCACACATCGAGACCATGAAGGAAGCCGTCCGCGACGGCGTCGACCTCCTCGGCTACCTGCCCTGGGGCCCGATCGACATCGTCAGCTCCTCCACGTCCGAGATGACCAAGCGCTACGGCTTCATCCACGTCGACCTCGACGACCTAGGCCACGGCACCGGACGGCGGCGGAAGAAGGACAGCTTCGCCTGGTACCAGAAGGTCATCGCTTCCAACGGCGAAGACCTCTGACACCGGACCGCTCCGCACCCGCCCCCAGGGCACACCCTCCCGACACCAGAAGGCTCAACGCAGCATGCCCCAGACCACCGTTGTCGTCGGTTCGCGCAGCGGACTGCACGCCCGCCCCGTCTCCCTGCTCGCCAAGAAGGCGGCCACTCTGTCCGCGCGGATCACCATAGGCCGCGAAGGAGACCGGCAGGTCGACGCCCGCAGTCTCCTGGGCGTCCTGGGCCTCGCCGTCGCGCACGGCGAGGCCGTGCTGCTGACCGCGGAAGGAGACGACGCCGACGCGGCCCTGGCCGAAGTAGCGGCGCTCCTCAGCACCGAGACGGACTAGCCGACACGCGAAAAGGAGCGGGCCGCCGGGGCACTACCCGGCGGCCCGCCCTGCGTCCAGCCGCACAACAAGCACAACAAGCACAACAGAACGCGAACGAGGAAGCGGGAGGCGGACAGCCCCTCATGGAACAGCACCTGCACGGAGTAGGCGTCAGCCAAGGCATGGCCATCGGTCCGGTACGGCACATGGGCACCGCGGTCCTGGAGCCGCCCGCCGTACGGATCCCGGCCGAGGCAGTGCAGGCCGAGCGGGCACGGGCCGAGCGGGCCGCACGGACGGTGGCCGCGGACCTCGACGAGCGCGGCCACCGGGCCGGCGGCGAGGCCCAAGCAGTCCTGGAGGCCCAGGCCCTGATCGCGACGGACCCCGAACTGCTGGCCGACTCGGCACGGCGGATCACCGACGGCAACAGCGCCGCCCGCGCCGTGTACGACGCCTTCGACGGCTACCGGACCCTGCTCGCCCAGGCCGGCGACTACCTGGCCGGCCGGATCACCGACCTCGACGACGTACGCGACCGGATCGTGGCACGCCTGCTGGATGTGCCGATGCCAGGAGTCCCCGACAGCGACGAGCCCTACGTACTCTTCGCCCGCGACCTGGCACCGGCGGACACCGCACTGCTCGACCCGGCGCTGGTCCTCGGCTTCGTCACCGAGGAGGGCGGACCGACCAGCCACAGCGCCATCCTGGCCAGAGCGATGGGCGTACCCGCCGTAGTGGCCCTGCGCGGCGCCACGAAGACACCCGAAGGCGTCACCGTCGCGCTCGACGGCCGTACCGGCGAGGTGGTCATCGCCCCTGCGGCGGACACCCGGGAACAACTGCAGGCACTCGCACGGCAGCGGGACGCCGCACTGGCCGCGACCGACGGTCCCGGGCGCACCTCGGACGGCCATCGGGTGCTGCTGCTGGCCAACATCGGCGGTCCCGCGGACGTGCCGGCGGCCCGCGCGGCCGGAGCAGAGGGCGTCGGCCTCTTCCGCACCGAGTTCCTCTTCCTGGACGACAGCGAACGGGCGCCGTCACAGGCACGGCAGACCGAGGTCTATCGGTCTGTCATGGAAGCCTTCCCCGAACAGCGTGTGGTGGTGCGGGTCCTGGACGCGGGCGCGGACAAGCCCCTCGGCTTCCTCACCCCGGCCGACGAACCCAACCCGGCGCTCGGCGTCCGAGGGCTGCGCACCCTGCTGGAACACCCCGGTGTACTGGCCACCCAGCTCAGGGCACTGCGCAAGGCAGCCGAGGGACTGCCGGTACGGCTGGAGGTGATGGCGCCGATGATCGCCGACCGGCACGACGCGGCCGCCTTCACCCAGGCCTGCCGCGAGGCCGGGCTGGAGACCGCGGCCGGCGCGATGGTGGAGATCCCATCGGCAGCGCTGCGGGCCGCGGCCATCCTGGACGAGGCCGACTTCCTCTCCCTGGGCACCAATGATCTCGCCCAGTACACGTTCGCGGCCGACCGGCAGACCGGTGCCCTGGCACGGTATCAGGACCCCTGGCAGCCCGCGCTGCTGGACCTGATCGCCGCTGCCGCGCGGGCGGCCGGCGAAGCGGGCAAGAGCTGTGGTGTCTGCGGTGAGGCGGCCGCCGACCCGGATCTCGCCTGCGTACTCGTCGGACTCGGAGTGACGAGTCTGTCGATGGGGCCGACGGCCCTCCCGTACGTACGGGCTCGGCTCCGACAGGTCACTGTGGACGGGTGCAGGCAGGCCGCCCGGGCCGCACTCGCGGCGGAAGACCCCCAGGAAGCGCGGGCCACGGCCCGGCGGACGCTGGACGGGTAGGGGGGTACCCGGCCTTCAGCGGTGAGGCTCGCCCCGGTCGCCTAGCCCGGCGACCGGGGCGAGCCGATCACGCTCGGCGGGGACAGGTCCGTCCGACCCTTTCCCGGATGGGCCTGCGGCGACGATTTGACGGATCCGGCGCCTGCGGCGCGCGGACGGATCTCCCTGGTCGGTCGACGAGTCCGTGTACGCGGCCCCAGCGGCATGGAAGTCGACAGTCTCCGGAACTGTCGTCGACACGTGAACCGCATGCCCTGAACCGATGCCCCTGCTACAGCTCGGCGTGCCCGGTCACCATGCGCGCCTGCGCACGCAGCAGTTCGTGGGTTCTCTCCAGCTTCAGCGCGGCGTTGTGGCTGATCATGTGCAGCCCGTATCCGTCTTCGAGCGCGACCAGTCCGTGTGCCAGATCCCGGGGGTTCCCCGCGAGCGTGAAGATCCCGACAGCCGCGCCCACCTCCAGCGCGGTCGTGTAGAGGGCGACCTCCCGGCTGAACAGCGAGGCCATCAGTTCCGCGTGGCCAGGGCTGCGGCCGGCCCGCCGGTGGAGTTCGTACAGCAGCGCGTGCACGGGATCGTCCGCCACGGTTGGCAGGCCACTTCGCAGCAGGGCCAGCAACCGCGCCGCCGGATCTGTGGCGGGTGCGCTGTCGTAGGCCTCCTGCCGCGAGGCCAGGTAGCTCTCGACCGCTTCCCGGTGTACTTCCAGGACGAGATCGCTGAGCTCCGGATAGTAGTAGAGCACCGAGCCCTGGGAGACGCCTGCCGCGTCCGCGATGTCCTTGATCCGCAAGCCCTCCAGGCCCCGTTGGGTGATGGCGCGCCCCGCGGCGGAGACGAGGGCCTCCCGGCGTGCCGTCTGATTGCGTGGTCTCCCAGGTTTCCCCATAGCGGTTAATTCTCTGTTACTCGGGACGGTTCCCGCAAGAAGTTTGTGGCGGGAGCATTGACGTCACGTTCACTCGTTGTTTGAATCTCGACTCAAAGAAACCGGTGTGGCGATGATCACCAAGGGTTCGCCCAGCCGTTGTCCCACCTGTTGTTTCGAGGCGGTGCCGCCGAGACAGCGCAGGTCACACGCGATCCGGTCAGGTATCGGCTCGTTCTATGTCCCCGACGCTATGAGGGCCTCAGCATGACGACGTACTCGCACTGGCGGCAGGCTGCCGCCGACTTCGCGCCACGCACCCGACTGTTCATCGACGGAGCGTGGAGCGACCCGGCCGAGGGCGGGTGGCTGCCCACGGTGAACCCGGCGACCGGGAAGACCACCGCCGAGGTGGCGGCCGGCACGGCGGCCGACGTCGACCGCGCCGTGTCGGCGGCCCGCGCCTCCTTCGAGGACGGCCGCTGGTCCCGCACCGACCCGGCCGAGCGCAAGCGGATCCTGCTCGCCCTCTCCCGCCTGATCGAGGAACACAGCGAGGAACTCGCGCTCTGCGACACCCTCGACATGGGCAAGCCGATCGCGGAGTCCCACGGCACCGACGTACCCGGCGCCGCCGGTGTGTTCGCCTGGTACGCCGAAGCCCTGGACAAGGTCTACGACGAGGTCGCCCCGGCCCCGCCCGGCAACCTCGCCCTGGTGCGCCGCGCCCCGCTCGGCGTGGTCGGAGCCGTCGTGCCCTGGAACTTCCCCCTCGACATCGCCAGCTGGAAGCTCGCGCCGGCCCTGGCCGCCGGCAACAGCGTCGTGCTGAAGCCGGCCGAGCAGTCCCCGCTGTCGGCGCTGCGGCTGGCCGAACTCGCCGTCGAGGCCGGTCTGCCCGTCGGCGTCCTGAACGTGGTGACGGGGCTGGGGGAGACGGCCGGCCGTGCCCTGGGGCTGCACCCGGACGTCGACGCCCTGGCCTTCACCGGATCGACCGCCGTGGCCAAGCGGTTCCTGGCCTACTCGGCCGAGTCGAACATGAAGCCGGTCTGGCCCGAGGCCGGCGGCAAGAGCCCCAACGTGGTCTTCGCCGACGCCGACCTGGAAGCGGCCGCGGAACAGGCGGCCTGGGGCTTCGTCTACAACGCCGGGCAGGTGTGCTCGGCCAACACCCGGCTGCTGGTCGAGGCCTCCGTCGCCGAGGAGTTCACGGCCCGGGTGGCCGAGCACGCCCGCGGCTGGCTGCCCGGCGACCCGCTGGACCCGGCGACCCGGCTCGGACCGCTGGTCGACGAAGCCCAGGTGGAGCGAATCCTCGCGGCCGTGGCGCGCTCGGGCGGCACCATAGTCTGCGGCGGCGGCCGCCCGGATCTGGACGGCGCCTACGTCAACCCCACCGTCGTCACCGGACTCGCCCCGGACGCGCCTTTGGTGAGGGACGAACTGTTCGGACCCGTGCTGGCCGTGGTGCCCTTCCGCGACGAGGCCGAGGCCGTGCGCCTCGCCAACGACTCCGCGTACGGCCTGGCCGCATCCGTGTGGACCCGGGACCTCGGCCGCGCCCACCGCGTCGCCGACGCCCTGCGGGCGGGCACCGTGTCCGTCAACACCGTCGACGCGCTCAGCACGGCCACCCCCTTCGGCGGCTTCAAGCAGTCCGGCCACGGCCGCGACCTCTCCCTGCACTCCTTCGACAAGTACACCGGCCTGAAGACCACCTGGATCAACTACGGCTGACCGGGAGGCCGGCAACTGCCCCCCCGCAGCACCCGCACCGTCACCCAGCAAAAGGACGCAATTCTCATGACCCTCGACACCGCGCGCCTGACCGGCCTGGACCGGGCCCACATCATCCACCCCTACCTGCCGGGCACCGCCGCCGAGCGCGTCATCATGACCGAGGGCTCGGGTTGTCGGCTCACCGATTCCGAGGGCCGTTCCTACCTCGACGCGACCGGCGGCCTGTGGCTGGCCCAGATCGGCCACGGCCGTGCCGACCTGGCGGACGTCGCCCACGAGCAGATGAAGAAGCTGGAGTACTTCACCAGCTTCTGGGAGTTCTCGAACGACCGCGCCATCGAGCTCGCCGCCCGCCTCGCTCAGATCGCGCCGGACCCCCTGAACCACGTGTACTTCACCTCGGGCGGCTCGGAGGGCAATGAGGCGGCCATCAAGATGGCCCGCTACTACCACCACCGTCGCGGCGACACGAACCGCACCTGGATCCTCGCGCGCAGCAAGGCCTACCACGGCATCGGCTACGGCGGCGGCTCGGCCACCGGCTTCCCGGTCTACCACGAGGGCTTCGCTCCGATGATGCCGCACGTCTCGCACCTGACCCCGCCGTGGCCCTACCGCACGGAGCTGTACGGCGGCGAGGACCCGACCGACTTCCTGATCCGCGAACTGGAGGAGCGCATCGCGGAGATCGGCGCCGGGAACATCGCCGCGATGATCGGCGAGCCGATCATGGGCGTCGGCGGCATGCTGGTCCCGCCGGCCGACTACTGGCCGCGGGTCCGCGAGGTCCTCGACCGGCACGGCATCCTGCTGATCTTCGACGAGGTCGTCACCGCCTACGGCCGCGTCGGCGAGTGGTTCGCCGCCCAGTACTTCGGCGTCACCCCGGACCTCATCGTCACCGCCAAGGGCATCACCTCCGGTTATGTTCCGCTGGGTGCTGTGCTGGCCGGCGACCAGGTCGCCGAAGTGCTGCTGCGTGACCACGGCTTCCCGATGGGCTACACCTACAATGGGCACCCCGTCGCCACCGCGGTCGCCCTCGCCAACCTCGACATCATCGAGAAGGAGGGCCTGCTGGCCCGCGCGACCAGCATCGGCGCCTTCCTCACCGCGGAACTGGAGTCCCAACTGGGCGAGTTGCCGATCGTCGGTGAGGTGCGGTCGGTCGGGATGATGCTCGCGGTGGAACTGGTGGAGGACCGCGAGACGAGGGTTCCCCTGCCGCTGGACCCGGAGCGGATGCCGCACGACGTCATCCGCCGTGAGACCGGGGTGATCGTCCGTGACTCCGGGCACAGCCTGGTGCTGTCCCCGCCGCTGATCATCACCGAGGCCGAGGCCAGGGAAGTGGCCTCCGCTCTCAGGTCGGTCCTGGAGCGCACCGACGCCACCGGCGCGATCCGCTCCGCCTGACCCCGCCCGGAGGCCCGGCCCGGCGCCGGGCCTCCCCGCACCGCACCATCCGACACGGCCCCACACCGTCGCCGCGCCCGCACGCGCCTTCCCGCAGTCCCCTCTCCCGTTCTAGGAACTGCCCGTGTCCTCTGATGTTTCCTCCGCGGACCCACACGTCTCTTCTGCCGAGACCACGCTGCGGCGCAGCCTGAAGCGTTTCGACATCACGGCCATGGCCATCGCCGCGGTCATCTCCTTCGACACC
Source organism: Streptomyces arenae (assembly GCF_022343545.1). Classification (NCBI taxonomy): domain Bacteria; kingdom Bacillati; phylum Actinomycetota; class Actinomycetes; order Kitasatosporales; family Streptomycetaceae; genus Streptomyces; species Streptomyces arenae. Next base: position 47,946 of record NZ_JAKQYH010000033.1, on the reverse strand, counting down.
GTCGGCCAGATAGCCACCGGCGGCGGCGAGGCCGCCACCTGGACCGCCGTCATCGCCGTGTTCTTCCTGATCCCCTACGCCCTGCTGTTCGCCGAGACCGGCGCCGCGTTCCCGCAGGAGGGCGGCCCGTATGTCTGGGTCAAGCTCGCCTTCGGACGTCCGGTGGCGGCGCTCACCACGCTGTTCTACTGGGTCACCAACCCCATCTGGCTGGGCGGTTCCCTGGTCTTCCTGGCCGCCGAGACCTGGGACGGCTTCGTCTTCCATCTCGGCTCGGGCACGTTCACCGACTACGCGTTCAAGCTGCTGTTCGTCTGGGCCGCGATCCTCACCGCTGTCGTCTCGCTGCGCCGCGGCAAGTGGATCACCACCGCCGGTGCCGCGGTGAAGGTCCTCGCCCTCACGCTGTTCACCCTCACCGCGGTCCTCTACGGCGTCGAACACGGCTTCCAGGGTCTGACGGACGCCCGGTTCACCCCGACCACCGGGGGCTTCCTCGCCCTGGTGCCGATCCTGCTGTTCGCGTACGTCGGCTTCGAGGCCCCCAACGCCGCGGGCGAGGAGATGCACGACCCCCAGCGCGACGTACCGGCCGCCCTCGGGCGCTCCGCGACCGTCGCCGCCTGCTGCTACCTGTTGCCGGTGCTGGCGCTGCTGGCCGTCGTACCCGCGGGCAAGGTCACCGGGATCGGCGGTTTCATGGAGGGCGCCCGGCTGGTCTTCGGCGTCTACGGCGGCGCGGCGGGACCCCTGCTGACGCTCACCGCCGTGCTGTTCGTCTTCGCGCTCCTGACCCAGGGCAGTGCCTGGATGATCGTCAGCGACCGCATGCAGGCCATGGCCGCGGCCGACGGCGGCTTCTTCTCCCGCCGGCTGGGTGCCTTCCACCCCCGGCTGTCCACCCCCGTACGGACGAACCTCCTGTCCGGCGTCGTGGCCACCGTCTTCATGCTCGTCGCCATGCAGCTCGCGAACGGCGACGCCGCCGCGGTGTTCACCGTCGTCCTCACCGTCGCCGTGACCACACTGCTGCTCTCCTACCTGGTGGTCGTCCCCGCCCTGGTCGTGCTCCGGCTGCGCCGACCCGAGGTGCCCCGGCCCTACCGGGTGCCCTTCGGCAACCGAGGCTTCATGGTCTGCGCGGCCCTGGTCTACACCTGGATCCTGATCGGATCCTGGGCCGCGCTCTTCCCCGGAGTCCTGGAACACCTCTTCGGCATCGACTACGACTTCCAGGACGCCTGGGGCGTCTCCCGCAACGCCTTCGAGGCGTTCACCCTCGGCACCGTCGCCGTCCTGTCAGCCATCGGTGCCCTCGGCGTCATCACGGCCCGCCGGACGGCATCCGTCCCTGCCGCCGGTACTGGCAAGCCGCACCCCTAGGCCGGCTCACCTTTGCATCCCCGAGAATCGAAAGTGAAAGGCACAGCCAATGACGACTGAAGGTCCAACCCCGGTCACCACGGTGCCACCGCAACCCCGCCCCGCGGAAACCCCCGATGCCGCGGGCGTGCTCGAACAGCACACCATCGGTCCCATCCCCGAATCCGAACGCACCGGTTCCGCGCGGGGCGTCTTCGGGATCTGGCTGGGCATCAACATGCTGCCCCTCACCGTCATCACCGGCGCTCTCGCCACCACGCTCTTCGCGCTGCCCTTCGGCGTCGCTGTGCTCGCACTCCTGATCGGCAACCTGGTCGGTGGTGTCTTCATGGCTCTGCACGCCTCCCAGGGGCCGCAGCTCGGGGTGCCGCAGATGATCCAGGCCCGTGGCCAGTTCGGCACCAAGGGTGCCGCACTGATCGCGCTGGTCGCCTGGGTGATGTTCATGGGCTTCTACATCTCCAACCTCGTGGTCGGAGCGCAGTCCCTGAACGGCGTCCTGCCCGCCGTCGACCCCGTCGTCGCCCTCATCGCGGCCGCCGTCGTCAGCATGGCCATCACCACCGTCGGGCTGAAGCTGATCAAGCTCGTCATCACGGTCAGCGCGGTCGTCATCGGCCTGCTGGTGGTCGCCTCCTTCACCTGGATCCTCGTCTCCGGGGTACCCTCCGGCGCACTGAGCGCCGGGCACTTCTCCGTCACCAGCTTCGTCTCCGTGATCGCGGTGGGCGCGGTCTGGCAGATCGCCTACGCCCCCTACGTCTCCGACTACTCCCGCTACATGCCGTCCGGCTCCGGAGCGCGCTCCGCCTTCTGGGCCACCTACGGCGGCAGCGTGATCAGTTCCGTCCTCGTCCTGGCGCTCGGCTGCCTCGTCGGAGCCGTGGCCACGGGCAGCGACGTGATCGGCGGCCTCGCCTCCCTCACCGGCGGCCTCTCCACCGCGATCCTCCTCGCCTTTGCTGGCGCCTCGGCGCTCGGCAACGCGGGCAACGTCTACTGCGCGGTGCTGAACACCCTCACCGTCATGGAGACCTTCAGACCCGGATGGCGCCCCAGCGTACGGGCACGGCTGATCACCTCCGGCGTACTGCACGTGATCGGTGTGACCGTCGCGCTGGCTGCCTCGGACGGATTCATCACGTCCTTCACCAACTTCCTGACCGTCCTGCTCTACATACTGGTGCCGTGGTCGTCCATCAACCTGGTCGACTACTTCATCATCCGAGACGGGCACTACGACGTCGCCGCGTTCTTCACGCCCGGCGGCGGCCCGTACGGCACCTGGAACGTGGCTGCGCTCGGCGTCTACGCCGTCGGACTGCTGGTGCAAATCCCGTTCATGGTCCTTCCGATGTACGTCGGTCCGGTGGCGACCGCGATCGGCGGCATCGACCTGGCCTGGCTGGTCGGACTCGCCGTCAGCGGAGGGCTCTACTGGCTCGTCGCACGACGCACCCTCGCCACCGACTCCAACCTGCCCGTCACCGCCTGACCCGACATCCAGCAAAGGCCTCCACCGTGACCAGCACACATCCCGACACCGTCATCGTCAACGCCGGAATCCGCTCTCCCGAGCCGGGCATCACGTCCCTCGCCATCACCCAGGGCCGCATCACCGCCCTCGACCGCGAGCCTCTGCTGGACCTGGCCGGCCCAGGCACCCGTGTCATCGACGCGGGCGGCGCCACCGTACTGCCCGGCTTCACCGACGCCCACGTCCACCCGCTCGCCTCGGGCGTGCAACTCCTCTCCTGCGACCTGTCCCGCCAGCCGCACGACCTGGACGCCTACCGGACGGCCATCCGCGCCTACGCCGACAGCCACCCCGACCAGGAGTGGATCAACGGCACCGGCTGGTACGGCGACACCTTCCCCGGCGGACTGCCCACCCGGCAGATCCTGGACGAACTCGTTCCCGACCGCCCCGCGGTCTTCCTCAGCCACGACGCCCACGGCGTCTGGGCCAACAGCAAGGCCCTGGACCTCGCCAAGATCGACGACGGCACACCTGATCCCGCCAACGGCCGCATCAACCGTGACGCGAACGGCGTCGCGACGGGGTTCCTGGCCGAACGGGCCGGAGACCTCGTCACCGACCTGCTGCCCCCGATCGACGACCAGTTCGCGGAACAGGCCCTGCTCGCCGCCCAGGCCCACCTGCATGCCATGGGCGTCACCAGCTGGCAGGACGCCTGCGTCGGGCCCATGTTCGGAATGCCCGACCCGCTGCCGATCTACCGGCGCCTCGCCGCCGACGGCAGGCTCACCGCCCGGGTCGTCGGCGCACTGTGGTGGGCCGCCGAGAAAGGCCTCGGCCAGCTCGACTCGCTCGAGGAACGGCGCGCGTCCGGCAGCGTCGGGCGGTTCCGCGCCACCACGGTCAAGGTCATGCAGGACGGCATGTGCGAGAACTGCACGGCTGCCATGCTCCAGCCCTACGCCGGGGACGTCCACCACGGCGCCGATACCGGCATGTCCTTCATCGACCCGGAGGAGCTCAAGGACATCTGCCGCGAGCTGGACAACCGCAGCTTCCAGATCCACATGCACGCCGTCGGCGACCGGGCCGTACGCGAGTGCCTCGACGCCCTCGAAGCCGCCCGGAACGCCGGCCTCGGGCACGACAACCGCCACCAGATCGCCCACCTGGACGTCGTCGACCCCGCGGACATTCCCCGCTTCGCCGAGCTCGGCGTGATCGCCAACATCCAGGCCCTGTGGGCGCGCCGTGACAAGGAGATCGTCGAGCGCAAACTCCCGCTCCTCGGATCCGAACGGGAGAGCAGGCACTTCCCGTTCCAGGAGCTGAAGGCGACCGGCGCCCGCCTGGCCATGGGTAGCGACTGGCCCGTCAGCGACCCGAACCCCCTCTGGGCCATCTACACGGCCGTCACCCGCCTCGGCCCCCGCCAGGACCCGCACGCCGTGGGCGACGGAGTCTTCACCCGCCCGCTCGAAGCCCAGCATGCCCTTGACCTCGACGTCGCCTTGGACGCCTACACAGCGGGCTCGGCCTACGCCAACCACATGGACGACGAGGTCGGCACGCTCACCATCGGACGCCAGGCCGACCTGGTGGTCCTCGACCGGCCGCTCATCGGCGTCGAAGAGGTCAGCGCTGCCAAGCCGCTTCTCACCCTGGTGGACGGAGAGGCCGTTCACGGGGAGTTCTGACGCGCCGCGTTCCTGCCTGTCCCGGCTCAGGCCGGGACAGGCAGAGGCGTGCCATGGAGACAAGACGGGCGCAGGTGTCCCCGAACGCAGATCGCCCTGGTGTGAACCGCGGCAGCGGTTCACACCAGGGCGAGTCCCCGGCACGCGCAGGCTCACGTACGCCGCAGCGCCCGCTCCAGCCAGGCCCCGGCCGCCAGCAGCCGCTCGTCGTCATCCGGGCGGCCCACCAGTTGCACGCCCAGCGGGAGCCCGTCCGATGTGGCCAGACCGGGCACCGTCAGCGCGGGCAGCCCCATCACCTGCCACGGCCTGCTGAAGACGGGTGTTCCGGTCGCCGAGAGACCGTGTGGCGCCGGGCCCGGTGCGGCGGGTAGCAGCACCGCGTCGACGCCGTAGAGGCGCTCCCACAGCTGACGGCGTACGGCGGACGCGTCCTCCAACGCGGTGAGGTACTGCTCGCGGCTCACCCGGTCACCGGCGCTGAGCAGCTCCAGCAGCTGCGGGCTCAGCAGTTCCGGCCGCTCCCGTTCCACGGCGAGCGAGCGCGCGGCCTCGTAGGTCATCACGGTCGCGTGAACCTCCGCGACATCCGGCAGGGACGGCAGTCCGGAACGGATGCCGAGCAGCCTGGCACCGCTGCGGGCGGCTGCGTGCGCCGCCTCGTCGAGGGCACGATCCATCGCGGGGTCGGTCGGGCCGAGCCCGGTGTCACGCCAGACGAACAGGGTCGGCGCAGAGACGTCCGTCACCGGTACCGGCGCCTTTCTGAGGAGGGCGGCCCGCAGCAGCGCCACGTCCGGTACCTCACGTGCCAGCAGGCCGAGCGTGTCCAGGGTGTGGCTGAGCCCCTTGATGCCCGCGAGCGGGAAGGTCCCCGGTGTCGCCGTGAAACCGACGACTCCGCAGTACGCGGCGGGCCGGATTACGGAGGCTGCCGTCTGCGTGCCGAGCGCCGCCGGGACCATGGCGTCGGCGACTGCCGCGGCCGATCCGCTGGAGGAGCCGCCCGGGGTGTGTTCCGGACGGCGGGGGTTGGCGGTCTTTCCGGGGGAGAAGTAGGCGAACTCCGTAGTGACGGTCTTGCCCACGATGACGGCCCCGGCCTGGCGCAGCCGACGCACGATCCACGCGTCGGCGGTCGGCCGATGTCCGCGGTACATCTCCGAGCCGTACCGGGTGGGCTGGTCGCAGGTGTCGATGATGTCCTTCACCCCGACGGGGATTCCGTACAGTGGCCCGGTCGCAGGTCCCGCGTCGAGGGCGCGGGCGCGGGCGGCGGCCTGTTCGCGGTCCAGGTGTTCCCAGGCTCCGACGGCCGGTTCGCGCTCGTCGATGCGGCGCAGGCAGGACTCCAGCAGCCCAGACGCGGTGACCTCCCGTTTTGACAGCGCCCTCGCGGCCTCGACCAGCGAGTACGTGTGAGGCGGGGCGTTGTGCTCGGTGTCCGTCGTGCCGGGAGCGGCGGCATGTTCAGTCATGGTGTTCTCCCGCGGGGGTCGGGTTGACGGCGGCCGACTCGGCGCGGTCCGCGGTGGAGGACGCGATGCTGCTGGTCTCGCTCAGTGACTTGTTCCGTGTCTCGGGGGCCAGGGCGACCGAGACGAGCCAGCCGACCGCGGTGAGCGCGGCGGCGAACAGCATGGTGGGGCCGGCGCCCAGGTGGTCGAGGGAAAGAGGCAGCAGGTAGGTACCGACCGCCGCGCCGATCCGGCTGACCGCTGTGATCAGGCCCATGGCCGTCGCCCGGATCTCCGTGGGGAACAGCTCGTTCGGGTAGGACCACTCCAGGGTGTTGGGGCCGCCGGAGGCGAGCGCGTAGAGGCAGAACGCGCCGATCACCAGTACCGCCGGGCCGGTCGGCACCAGCCCGAGTATCAGGAACGGGATCACCATCAGGAAGAACGACCAGATCACCAGTGGCCGGCGGCCCCAGGTCTCGCACCAGCGCAGTGGCGGCAGGCAACCGATGAGGAACAGCAGACTGATCATGGCGTAGCCGAAGTTGCTGAGGTTGCCTTCGCCCAGGCCGAACGATTCCAGCATGGACGGGCCGAAGGTGTACATGGCGAACAGCGGGGTGACACCGCACAGGTACATCAGGCCACAGAAGACGGTGCGCCGCAGGTACTCGCCGCTGAGCAGGGCGCGGAAGCCCGGAGCGGGGCCGGTGGCCGCCTCGGTCCGGGCCAGCCCGGAGACGTCGGCGTCCGGCCCGTACACCTTGCGGACGACGGCCTCCGCCTCGGCGATACGCCCCTTCGACACCAGCCAGCGGGGCGATTCGGGTGTGCCGACGCGCAGCCACAGGATGATGATGCCGGGCACCAGCGCGCTGGCCAGCATCCAGCGCCAGGCCTCCTCGCCGAGCCAGGCGGTCAGGCCGAAGCCGAGGAAGGTGGCGGCGGTCGCCCCGAGGAACCAGGCCACGACCAGGGAACCGAGCATGGCGCCGCGCTTCTTCGCCGGCAGCCACTCGGCCAGCAGTGCGGTGGCGATCGGGTAGTCGGCGCCGATGCCCAGACCGATGACCAGGCGCAGCAGGATGATCTGCCAACCGTCGGTGACGAAGGCGCACAGCGCCGAGGCCACGACGAGGACGATCAGGTCGACGGTGTACATCAGCTCTCGGCCGATGCGGTCGGTCAGCCGGCCGAAGACCAGGCCGCCGATGAAGATACCGATGAGCGCGGCGGCTCCGGCCAGGCTCAGCTCCGTGCTGCTGAGGTGCAGGTCGGTGGTCATTCCGACGAGGGCGATGCCGATGATGCTCAGCAGCCAGCCGTCGAGGAAGGGACCGCCGGAGGACTGCATCAGCAGGCGTCTGTGAAAGGAGGACAGCGGGCTGTCGTCGATGATCGACGTTGTCGCCATACGCAACTCCGGGAGATGGGTTCTGCCGGCGGCTTGTGGGAGGCGGGTCCATGCACCGGGGCAGATGAGCAGATATGGGGATCGCCGGGACGGATGGAGCAGTCCGGCAGCAAGCGTGCCGAGTGTTCATGTTGACAAAACACAATGTCAATAGCTGGTGCACGTTCGCCGCAGGCTTCAGGCTATGTCCGCCATCCCTGTACGCTCACCTGTCATGAGCACCCATGACGCAGCTGCCGAGAGCTCTGCGGCGGGCGGGTCCGGTCGGGGCGCCGCGCTGGGCCCACGCCTGCGAACCGCCCGCGAGCAGAACGGCATGAGCCTGAGAGAACTCGCGCGCAGGCTTGGCTGCTCGCCCAGTCACGTCTCGCAGATCGAGCGGGGGCTCGCCGCACCTTCCGTCAGCGTCTTGTACTCCATGGTGGCCGAGCTGGGCCTGTCCATGGACGGCCTCTTCCAGGAAGGTGATGAGGGGCTCGCGGGCGGCCGTGGGGGGGCCGGTGCCAATGCCCCCGCTGTGGGCCGTGCCTCGGCGAGTGCCGCTCCTGCAGCCCGAACCGGCGACGCCACGGGTGATGCCAGGGCTGTCGCCGTCGTGCCGGGGGAGGAGCGCTTCGTCCAGCGGGCGGCCACCCGCAGGGCGATCGAGATCGAGAGCGGCATGCGCTGGGAGCTGCTCACCCCGAGCACCGAGCACGGGGTGGACTTCCGGGAGATCGTCTACGAGGTCGGGGCAGGGTCGGCGCCCGGCGGGCAGTTCATCCGCCATGCCGGACGCGAGTACGGGCTCGTGCTGGAGGGGCACCTGCACCTGCAGATCGGCTTCGAGCGGTTCGTGCTCGGACCCGGTGATTCCGTCGCCTTCGACTCGACGCTCCCGCACCGCCTCTGGAACGAGGGTGAAGGCCTGGCGCGCGCGGCCTGGTTCTCCCTGGCCGATCCGGGAGCGCGCCCCTGAACGGGCGCCCGCCGGCGTCGTCCTCCCTGTGTTTTCGCCCGTGGCGGGCCCCCTGGATCCCGGGGGCCCGCCTTTGTCGTCCCGGGTATCCGACGTGTTGTCCCGGGTGGTCGATCTGCGGCTTTTCCGTGTGATGGCTCTTGACAGAGTGTTTCCACTCACTGAACATAAATGTTCAGTGCCAGAGAACGTCGGTGGCACGTCGAGAGGCGGGGGTCCCCGCCTCGTTCCGCGCCACGTAGCGCCATCGCACGGGAGACGTCTCCATGTCACTGCAGGGCAAGAAGATCCTCGTCCTCGCCGCCGACTACTTCGAGGAGTCGGAACTGCTCTACCCCGTCATCCGGCTGCGCGAGGAAGGCGCCGTGGTGCTCGTCGCCGGTACGACCACCACGCTCGTCAAGGGCAAGAGTGGGTACCCGCACCCCGTCGACATCACGTTCGACGACGCCGACGAGGCCGGCTTCGACGCGCTGGTCGTCCCCGGCGGATTCGCCCCGGACCTGCTGCGACGCTCCGCCCGCGTGCTCAACCTGGTGCGTGCCTTCGACCGTTCCGGCCGCCCTGTCGCCCTGATCTGCCACGCGGGCTGGGTCGCGGCCTCCGCGGGCATCCTGCCCGGCCGTTCCGTCACCAGTGTCGCCGCGATCAAGGACGACCTCGCCAACGCGGGCGCCAACTGGAAGGACGAGCCGGTCGTCGCCGACGGAAACCTGATCAGCGCACGCCTTCCGCGCGACCTCGGCCCCTGGATGCGCGCGCTTATCGCCGCCCTGGCCTGAGCCGGCGGCCTACCGCCCGTACTGGACGCCCTGAGCGGAACGGCACACCCGCCGACGTCGCACCACTTCGCACCCCGAGGAGCCTGCCAGCCATGAAGTCCCCCATACCCGCCCACCTCTTCGACGCCAGCATCGGCAGCGTCGACGACGCCGTGTCCCTGCCGCCCGAGTGCTACACGTCGCCCGAGTTCTACCAGTTCGAGCAGGAAGTGCTCTGGGGCCGCGACTGGTTCTGCATCGGTCGGGCCACCGACATCCCCAAGGCCGGCGACTTCTACACCGTCACCGTCGACAAGGACCCGCTGATGGTGGTCCGCGGCGCCGACGGCGAGGTCCATGTCCGCTCCGCGCTCTGCCGCCACCGCGCGATGCCCCTGGTCGAAGGCCGCGGCAACTCCCGCCGGTTCCGCTGCCCCTACCACTCCTGGGTCTACGGCCTCGATGGCGCCCTGCAATCCGCCCCCGACCTCAACGACCACCCCAGCTTCGACAAATCCGAGGTCAGGTTGCCCGAGGTCCGCTCCGAGGTCTGGGAGGGGTTCGTCTTCATCACCTTCGACCCGGACATCCCCCCAGTCGCCGAACGTCTCGGCCATCTCGCCGAGCAGCTGGCGCCGTACAAGATCGCGGACCTGCGCAGCGCGGAACCGCAGGAGTTCGACGAGTACGCCTGGAACTGGAAGATCTTCGCCGACGAGTGCTACCACTGTGCCCACCTCCACGCCAAGACGTGGAACCCGATGTACCCCACACCCAGCGAACGTATCGACTACGACACCCCGCTCAACAACGTCGACAACGGCATCATCGCCTACGAGATCATCGGCCGTGCGCCCGGCGCCTCGCCCACCCGGACCGGTGAGGTCCTGCTGCCGGTCCTGCCCGGCCTCGACGAGGAGCAGCAGAGCCGTCTCCTGTACGTCACGGTGATGCCGAACCTGCTGATCATCGCCCTGCCCGACAAGGTCAAGTACTTCCTGTGGCTGCCCACCGGCCCCACCGGCTCCGTCTTCGCCGCCACATGGCTCTATCCCCAGTCCACGCTCGACCTGCCCGACTTCAAGGAGATCTGGCAGATGGAGAAGGACGACCTGGCCGAGGTCATGGTCGAGGACGTCTTCGCCTGGACCGGCGTACAGCGCGGCATGCACTCCCGCTTCGCTCCTCGCGGACGCTACGCCCCCTCCGAGGCGGTACTGGTCCGCTTCAACCAGTGGCTCGCCGAGCGCTACCGGTCCGGGGAGCGCGTGTGACCCTTCAGATGGAGGCCGCCGTTGTGAACCCACCGCCTGCCGCGCAGAACACCCTGCGGGTGGTCTCCAGAACCGATGTCGCCGACTCCATCGCCGTTCTGACCCTGGAAGACCCGGAGGGCCGGCCCCTGCCCGCCTGGGAACCCGGAGCCCACGTCGACCTGGTCCTCGACCCGGGCGTCGGCGCCCCGCAGATCGTGCGGCAGTACTCGCTGTGCGGTGACCCGGCCGACCGCCACCGCTGGCGCGTCGCGGTTCTGCGGGTGCCGGACGGCCGAGGCGGCTCCGAACTGATCCACCGGCAGCTGCGTCCTGGCTCCACCGTCGCCACCCGAACTCCCCGCAACGCCTTCCCACTGCGCCCGGCCGCCGAGTACCTCTTCCTCGCCGGAGGCATCGGGATCACCCCCATCCTGCCCATGGTCGCGGCCGCCGAGCGGGCCGGAACTCCCTGGCGGTTCGTCTACCTCGGACGCTCACGCAGCCACATGGCCCTGATCGACGAGGCCGAACGGTACGGCCCGGAGCGGGTCACCGTCCACGCCGACGACACCGACGGCATCTTCGACGTCACCACGCTCCTCGACGGCTGCAACCCCGGTACCGCCGTGTACTCCTGCGGACCAGGCGGCCTGCTGTCCTTCCTGGAGCGGCAGCACACCGCCGACGCCGCCTGGAGTCTGCACCTCGAACGGTTCACCCCGGCGGCACCGCCCACCGGGCAGCAGACGGACGACGCACCGGACGAGGAGTTCGAGGCCGAACTCGCCTCCACCGGCGCAGTCCTCCGCGTCTCACCAGGCTGCTCCCTCCTCGACGCCCTCCTCGAAGCGGGCGCGGACGTCGACTGGTCCTGCCGGGAGGGCAACTGCGGAGCCTGCGAGACCGGCGTGGTGAGCGGAACACCCGACCACCGCGACTCCGTCCTCACCCCGGAAGAACGGGCGGCCGGCGCCTCGTTGATGCCGTGCGTCTCCCGCGCCGCGGGCCGCATTGTCCTGGATCTGTGACCGTCACCGAACTCGCGGCCGAGCCTCTCGCACTTCGCATTCCCGTCACCCCCTGAAGGAGAAACCATGCCCACGCCCACCAAGGTGGTCGTCACCGGCGGCTCAGGCCGCGTCGGCCGCTACGTCGTCGCCGAACTCGCCCGCACCTTCGACGTCATCAACGCCGACCGGGTCGCCTCCGACGCCGCGGTCCCCCACGTGGAGACCGACGTCATGGACCTGGAGAAGGTCCGTGCGGTCACCAAGGGCGCCGATGCCGTCATCCACCTCGCCGCGATCGACTTCGACTGGAAAGCCGCTCCCGAGGAGTACATCCGGGTCAACACCCTCGGCTCCTGGAACGTGCTGCAGGCCGCGGCCGAGAACGGCGTGAAAAAGGTCGTCCTCACCTCTTCCATCTCGGCCTGCGGTCTGTCCGAGATGCGCCCGGACTGGACGCCCCAGTACCTGGCCGTCGACGAGCTGCACGAGAACCGGCCGACCCAGGCGTACAGCGTCAGCAAGCAGATCATCGAGACGATGGGACTCAGCGTCGTCCGTGCCGGCGGCCCCGACGTCATCTGTCTGCGCCCCCTCGCCGTCGTCCTGCCCGAAACCTTCGCCGAGTTCACCGCCTTCATCGACGATCCCGCCACTCGCTGGCTCTACTACTACGTGACGGCCCAGGACGTCGCACGGGCGTTCCGCGCCGCCCTGGAGACCGACGGCCTGCGCTATGGCACGTTCTTCCTCAGTGCCGAAGACACCTGCCAGCCCGAGCCCACCCTCGACTGGTACCGCGAGCGGATCGGCGAGTTGCCCGAGATCCGCAACCCCCGCCTCTACCGCGACAACCCGCGGGCCTCGATCTTCTCCAGCAACCACGCCCGCGACCTCCTCGGGTGGGAACCCACCTCCGATTTCCTCGCCCTACGGACCGAACACGGCCTCTGACAGGGGCCACAGGACCTGACCGTCCGGCATCCACCACCTCCCACCCCTTCGCCTACGCTCGAAAGCAGGTCATCCATGTCCGACGCCGTACGCCCCGGCAAGGTCGACTGGACCGGCGACAACCCCTTCGTCTATCTCAAGACCGACCCCGAGGGCCTCTGGTCGTCGCTGTCGCTGTTCTTCCGCGTCACCGCCTCCGACCACGGCCCCGGCCACCTCGTCCTGACCGTAGAGCGGCCCTACGACGAGTCCGCGGGCGACGCCGTCCGGCTCGCGCTCACTGACAACGAACCGCTCGCCCGCTTTCTGATCGACGACTTCGTGCGGGAATTCGTGCTGTTCCGGCCGGCCGAGCCGGCCCTGGAGGCACTGGAACTGGTCGTCGGCGCCGAGTTCACCCAGTCCGGTGACGGCATCACGACCATCACCGAAGCCGCCCGCACCGGCGACCGTTCGCTGGCACTGACCTGGGAAGGACTGGGGGAGCCGTTCGCCGTCGACGTGCCGGCCACCGAATCCGGCACCCGGCGCCACGAGATGTTCAGCGTCTTCCGCATCGCCACCGCCGCCCGCGTCGAGGCTAACGGCCGCCGGCTGCCCGGCGCCACCATTGAGCGGGACTTCCTCAACGGGCCCGGCCAGTCCGCCGCGCTCGCGCTCTCCGAGACCTGGGTGCGTGACGACTCCGCATCCGAGACCGGGCGGTGACGCATGACATCCGCACCCGCGCCCGGCCCGGAAACGGCCCCGGGCTCCAGCTGGTACAGCAACCCGGACGACGTACGGGCCCTGGACATCCTGGAGTCCTGTACCCCCCGCTGGACCGGCATGTCCACCGTCGGCGCCGCCACCGGATCGGACCGGCTGCTCCTGCACGCCGGCCCGCCCTTTCACAGCACGGACGACATCCCCGCGCCCGTCCTCAACTCGCTGGCCATGGCCTGTGTGTACGAAGGCTGGGCAGCAGACGCCGATGAAGGGCGCCGTCTCGTTCTCACGGGCGAGATCACCATCGCGGCAGCCCAGGATCGCCGCCTGGTGGTGCCACTGGCGGGCGTCGCGTCCCCGTCCATGGCCGTGCACGTGGTGACCGCGCAAGGAGCGGGAGGCCCCCTGGCCGAGCGCGTCCGGTACGCCGTCGTCAACGAGGGCCAGGCTCACGCCCTGCGCCTGGGTACCTCCGACGCGGGCATCCCCGAGCACCACCGCTGGCTGAACGGCGCCTTCACGGACTGGCTCACCGACGCCCTCACCGCCGCTGGACCCGTCGACCTCCTACCCGTCCTCGGCGCAGCCCGAGACGAAGGGGACGACTGCCACAGCCGCACGGTGACGGGATCCCGGCTGCTCACCGAGCACCTCACGAGCGCAGCGGCGAGCACCCCGGCTGACATCGCCGCGTTCCTGGACGGGGCACCAGCCTTCGCGCTCAACCTGTGGATGGCTGCCGCGGCCCTGTCACTGAGCGCAGCCGACAACACCTCCGGCTCTTCCCTCATCACCCGCGCGGGCGGGAACGGCCGCCGATTCGGTATCCAGATCGCCGGTCTGCCCGGACAGTGGTTCACCGTGCCCGCCGACTCTCCGCGCGGCCGGGTCGAGGCACCGCACGCCGGCTGCCGCGCCGTCGGCGCCATCGGCGACAGCGCGGTGGTCGACCTGTTCGGGTTCGGCGGCCAGAGCCTGAGTGCCGCCCCCGCCGTCCGGGCAGCCCTTGAGGGATACCTGCCGCCGGACGCGACGGAACGCCCCGCCCTGCTGCTCGAACGGCACCTGGCCTCCGCAGCGGGAACGCCGGTGGGGCTCACTGCGCGCTCCGTCGCGCGCCTCGGCTCGGGACCGCTCGTGCTGCTCGGGATGATCGAGCAGACCGGCCGGGCAGGGCGTATCGGCGGCGGAGTCTACGAGCCGCCGGTATCCCTGTTCGACGACGCAGTAGCCGCATTGGCTCCAGCAGCGGCCCACCGGGCAGCGCACAGCTGATCTGCAACCCGACGCATCGGTACGTCCCGGCTCTCGTACGTTCCACAGAGCCGGGCCGTACCCGGCTACGGCCTCCGCAGCGCCCCGGCCCGGAGCACCGTTCCTGCTTCAGCGCGGGAGGCATTGTCACCGGATCACAAACTGCCCTCGTTCACCGACGAGGAGGAGCAGATGGTCGGCCTGGCCGCCAACGCTCCGTCGCTCCGTGGCTGCTCGGGGGGCGTCTGCGCGGCGCCGGCGCCGAGTTCGAGTCCGGTCCCGCCTGGGGGCCGTACGTCGTCGACGGCAACCTCGTCACCGGCCCGAACCCTGCCTCGGCCGGTCCGGCTGCCGAAGAGGTCCTCAAGCAGCTCGCCACCCGCGCCTGATCCGGCCGCACCCGGGACTCGCCCGCATCTGTGACAGCACGCTCCATGGCAGAAGGAGTGGAAACCCGAACCCGCGCCACCGATTCCGACCTCCCCGTCACCGCCTGACACGTCTCCCAGGAATGGCTCCCGCGTGACCGGCACGCATCCCTATACCGTCGTCGTCAACGCCAGGATTCGTACTGTCCTGCGACCTGTCCCGTCTGCCGCACGACCTGGAGGCCTACCGGACGCCCATCCGCGCCTCCTGACCGGCCAGCGGTCTTCCTCGCGTACACAGCCGGATCGGCCTACGCCAACCACGTGGAGGACACGGTCGGCACCCTGACCGTCGGACGCCGTCGTGCTCGATAGGCACCTCACCGACATCGAGGAGATCAGCGCTGCCAAGCCCGTGCTGACGCTGTTGGACGGAGAGGCAGGGGCGAACGCTGTGGCTGAGCACCGTACTTGGCGTCGCGGACAAGTGCGGTGCTCGTCCTGATGTGAAGGCAGGGCGGCGGCCGGTCAGTTGATGTTGATCTGTCGTTTGAGGATCTTGCCGCTGGGGCCGGTGGGCAGGGCGTCGACGATTCTGATGTGCCGGGGGTACTTGTAGGCGGCCACCCGCTCCTTGACGAAGTCGCGGAGCTCGTCGGGTGTGGCCCGCGCGGTCGGGCGCAGGACGACTGCGGCGGCGATCTCTTCGCCGAGGTGCTCGTGCGGTACCCCGATGACCGCGGCGAGTCCCACGGCGGGGTGCTCGTGGAGGACTTCCTCGATCTCGCGGGGGTAGACGTTGTAGCCGCCGCGGATGATGAGGTCCTTCTTGCGGTCGACGATGTAGAGGTAGCCGTCCTCGTCGGCGCGGGCGAGGTCACCGGTGCGCAGCCATCCGTCGGGGATGGCCGTGGCGGTTTCCTCGGGGCGGTTCCAGTAGCCCTTCATCACGTTCGGCCCGCGCACGGACAGTTCGCCGACGGCCCCGGGCGCGACGTCCTGGCCGCCGTCGTCGAGCAGCCGTACCTCGACATCGCGGATGGGCGTGCCGATGGAGCCGGGTTTGCGGGGACGGTCGCTGTGGTTGAACGTGACGACGGGGCTGGTCTCGGACATGCCGAAGCCTTCGAGCACCATGCAGCCGAAGCGTCGTTCGAAGCCGTGCAGGACTTCGACGGGCAGGGAGGCGCCGCCGGAGATGCACATCCGCAGGGTGGAGACGTCGGTGTCGGCGGCGGCCGGGTGCGCCAGCAGGGCCGCGTACATTGTGGGCACGCCCTCGAAGACGGTGGCCTTGTCGCGGGCGATGGTGTCGAGCACGGTTCCCGCGTCGAAGCGGGGGACGAGGACGAGTGCGGCACCGGCGTGAACCGCGGCGCTGAGGGTGCAGATCTGCCCGAAGATGTGGAACAGCGGCAGACAGCCGACGACGACGTCCTCGGCGGTGAGCAGCTCGATGTCGCCCGACGTGACCTCGGTGTTGTGGCGCAGGCCCGCGTGGGTGAGCGAGGCGCCCTTGGGGCGGCCCGTGGTGCCGGAGGTGTAGAGCAGCACGGCGATGTCCTTGCCGGCCGTGTCCGCGATCTCGTACTCCGGTGGCAGCTGAGCGAGCAGGCCCGCGAACGCGGCGGGTTCGACGGCCAGGCGGCGTACGCCGGCGGCGGCCGCTCCCTGGCGTCCCTCGCCGGGGGCCTGGTGCCATTCGCACAGCAGCACGGCGCCGGAGTCGCTCAGGTGGTACTCCACCTCGCGTTCCTTCAGGAGCGGGTTGAGGGGTACGACGATGCCGCCGGCGCGCAGGACGCCGTAGTAGAGGGCGACGAACTCCGGCACGTTCGGGAGCATCAGCGCGACCCGGTCACCAGGGCGTACGCCCTCGGCGCGCAGCAGGGCAGCGGCACGTGCACTGCGCTCGTCCAGCTCGGCGTAGGTGACGGTTGCAGTCCCGAGCCGCAACGCGGTGCGCTCGGGGTACTGGCGTGCTGAGTGCGCCAGGAATTCCGCCAGATTGGACATGATGTCTCCTTGCGTCGAGCGGGGACGGCGGCAGGTGGGTCTCGCCGGGCGTGGCGGTCTCAGTTCATGTGCCGTGCGACGGCGCGCAGGAAGGCGATGGTCTCCCCTTCCCGGTTGGCGGATTCCTCGGTGGAGGTGCCGTAGGTGCGGGTGGCGGAGAGCTTGACGATGGTGGTGCGGGCGGTCGGGTCGATGTAGATGAACTGGTTGTAGACGCCGATGGCGCTGAACTCGCCGCGGTCGCCGTCGAGGAGCCACCACTGGTAGCCGTAGCCGAGGTCGGTGTGTTCGTCGCCGATGAGCGGGCGGCCGGGCTCCAGGTGCGGGGCGGTGATGGTGGTGGAGTCGTGGACCCACTGCGCGGGCACGAGCTGTCGGCCGTTCCACTGCCCGCCGTTGCGGTAGAGCTCGCCGAGGAGGGCGTAGTCGCGGGCGGTGAGGTTGAGTCCGGCGTAGGAGACCTCGGTCCCGGTGTTGTCGAGGATCCAGTGCCCGGGGGAGGCGGTGCCGAGGGGCTCGGTGAGCTTCTCGCGCATGTAGTCGGCGACGGTGCGTCCGGTCGCCTTGGCCACGAGGGCTCCCAGGATCTGGGTCTCGCCGGAGTTGTAGCGGCAGACGGTGCCGGGTTCGCTCTCGCGGCCCATGGCCGCGACGAAGCCGTCGAGGTGGGCGCCCTCGATGCCGACGGTGGCCAGGACCAGCTGGTAGATGTCGGAGCCGGGGTCGCTGTAGTCCTCGTTCCAGCGGGCGCCGGAGGACATCCGCAGAACGTCCATGATGGAGACGCCGTCGTAGGCGGATCCGGGCTTGACCGGCACGTACGCGCTGATCGGATCCTCGATGCTGCGGATGTGCCTCTCGGCGACGGCGATGCCGACGAGTGCGGAGATGAAGCTCTTGGCCACCGACATCGACAGCCACGGCACCTCGGGTCCTCCGGTCAGCGCATACCACTCGTGCCGGATCTCGCCGTCGACGAGCACCAGCAGCGCGGCGGTGTCGGTGCCGGCCAGGAACTCCTCGACCTTCCGGTCGGTGCCGTCGAAGCGGAAGGTGTCGGGCAGTGCGGTCGGCTCGCCCTCGGGCCAGATGTGAGGCCTGGAGGCGGCGGGGACCTCGCGCGTGTCCAGCAGCTCGTTGATCCGGCAGAAGTTCTCGTGCTGGGGGGCGCCGGTGAACAGCCCGAAGTCCAGGAGGGTGGTGATGTCGTCTTGGCGGGCCATGGTGGTCCTTCCGTCGGGCAGGCGCGAGTGGGTGTGAACAGACAGAAAGGGCGAGAGCGGGAAGGCTGCCGTGTTGTCGCCGGGAGAGCCGTCGCGGGGGCCGTGCACGGCGGCTGCGGGGCTCGCGCGTGACGGCGGTCGGCTCTGCGAAAGCTGTCCAGTGCCGGTACGGGTTCGGCCTTGGGACGGCTTGGGACGGAAAACTAGCAGTACCGATCGGTTAGGGCAACCGTTCGGTACTCTTACCTAGTGGTGTGGACCCTGATGGAGGAGCTGCGGTGGCGGGTGACGGGCGGATTGATGGACGTTCGCTTCGCTTCCGGCACCGCAGGCCGCAGTTGCTGGCCGCGGCGACCGAGTACGTCCTGGACCACGGCGTAGGGGGTCTGTCCTTGCGGCCGGTGGCGGCGGCGCTCGGGGTCACCCACGCCACGCTGCTGCGTCACTTCTCCTCCAAGGACGAGCTCGTCCTGAGCGTCCTGGACAAGATTCGGGACGATCTGGCCGAGCAGTTGACGTCGGACCCGGAGTACCGGGCGGCGCGGTCCATGGCCGAGTTGATCCGGGCGGTGTGGCGGCGGCTGTGCGAGCCCCGGGAGCAGCGCCAGTTCCTTCTGCTGTTCGAGATCGTTGGCCATCACAGCTGGGAGGCGGACGCCGACCGCGAGCTGGGGCGGATCCTGATCGGCGGCTGGGTCGACATCATCATCGGCCGGCTTGCCCGGGACGAGCGCCCGGCCGAGGACGCGACGGCCCTGGCCACGCTGATCCTTGCGCAGATCAGGGGCCTGCAGATCGACCTGCTGGTCACCGGCGACCGCGAGCGGGCCGACCGCGCCCTGGAGCTGTCCCTGCGTCTCCTCGCCACGGACCGGCCGGACACCGGGGACTGACCCAGCGCGGTGGCGGCATCGGTCCGCCCGGCGCGATGTCACCGGCCGTTCCTGTCGAGCGCGGCCTCAAGTCCGTCGAGGAAGACCTCCAGAGCGCCGGGGTAGGCGCTGACGCTCATGGTCTGTGCCAGGGCCTGCGCGGACTCGGCGATGTGCGGGTACTGGTCGGCGGGCAGGCAGGCGTAGGTCGCCTGCCAGGCCCCGCGGTCGGCCGCTCCGGCATCGGCCGACAAGGCGGCGGCGGCCGCGTCGATGGCGGCGAAGCCCAGGGTGAAGTCGATGAACCGGTGGTAGTAGCGGGCCGCGTCGTCCGGTCCGAAGCCGGCGTCGCGCAGGATGGCCAGACCGGACTCGATTCCCCGCATCTCGTTGGGGCGGCGGGTGACCCGGGAGGCCGCCAGCACCGCGGCCTGGGGATGGGCGGTGTACGTGCGGTGCAGGCTCATCCCGCTGCGCTGCAGGTCGGCGCGCCAGTCCCCGGTGACCTGGGCGTCCTTGAGGCTCATGCCGATCAGCTCGTCGGCGACCGCGAGGACGAGTTCGTCGGTGCTGTGGAAGTAGCGGTACAGGGCGGACGGGTCGGCCCCCAGCGCCGCTCCGAGGCGGCGTACGCCCAGGGCGTCGGCGCCGTGCTGGCTCAGCAGGCGGATCGCTGTCTGCACGATCAGTTCCTGGCTCAGCACGGTGCCCGTCCGCGTCGCGCGTCGGCGTCGGCCGACCGCGAGTCGCCCGGACCCGGCGTCGTCGTTGCTGTCGTTGGTGTCCATTCGCCGTCCGATCGGGGAAGGGGTGACTTTCTTATGACAACGCGATTGACGGAAAAAGTCCAGAGCTGTTTGATGTGGCACCACTGGCGCGGCCTGTCCGCGCCAGCCATCTCCACCGGTCACCATCCGGTGCAGGCCAGTGCGGGCTGACCTGCCCGGACGCTCCGGCTGACACAGCCTCTCGGGCGGGTATGACGCGCGCCCTGATCTGCCTCCACACCCAAGGCTTCGGCGGCTCGCGAGCCGCTCCTTCAGAGACATCTCCTCATCCAGCCGCTTGCGGACGCCGCGCGTCCCGCCACACAGGACCGGTTGCTCATGGAATCCACCTCTCCGTCCCCGGAGTTGAAGAAATCGCTGGGAGCCCTCGACGGCGTGGTGCTGGCGGCGTCCAACACCGCTGCCACCACCAGCATCGGTATCGGAATGGGCGTACTCGCCTCGATCACGGGGCGGCAGATCCCGCTGATACTGCTGCTCGGCTTCCTGCCGATGCTCGGGATCGCCGTCGCCTACGCCCGCCTGAACAAGGTGGAACCCAACTGCGGCGCCGGATACGTATGGGTCGGCCGGGCCATGGGCCCGTGGCTCGGGATGATCGCCGGCTGGGTCCCGCTCGCCGGCGGCATCATCTTCCTCGCCTACACCACGTCCGTGACCGGATCCGCCCTGGTGCAGTGCGCGCACGAGGTGGGCGTGCACAGCCTCCTGGGTCTGCGTCTGGACGCGAACTCCACATTGCAGTGCACCCTGATCGGCCTGGTCGTCCTGGCCGCGGTCACCGTGACCGCCGTGACCGGCGTCCAGAAGGCCACCCGGCTCCAGACCTACCTCCTCGTCTTCGAGTACACCGTGCTGCTGGTCTTCTGCTGCTGGGGCCTGATCGCGGGCGACCAGCCCTTCTCGCTGTCCTGGTTCAACCCCTTCGCCTTCGACTCGTTCACCAGCCTGGCCCAGGGCCTGGTCCTGGCGGTCTTCTTCTACTGGGGCTGGGACGCCGCGTTCTCGGTCACCGAGGAGACGGAGCAGGCCGACGACGCGGCCCGCGGCAGCTATATCGCCCTGTTCACCATGCTCGGCCTGTTCCTCCTGGGCGCTGTCGCCTTCCAACGCGTCCTGACCGCACCCGAGTTGAGCGAGACCGGTGCCCAGGGCCTGACTCATTACGCCTCCCAGCTCACCGGCCAGCCCTGGGCCACCCTTCCGCTGGTCGCCCTCATGTTCTCCGCGGTGGCCTCCCTCCAGGCAGAGATCATTCCTACCGCCCGCCTCACCCTGGCCATGAGCCGCGAACGCACCCTCGGCCCCATCTGGGCACGCATCAGCGCCCGCCACGGCAGCCCGACCGTCGGCACCATCCTCATCACCCTCATCTCGGCCGCCGTCGCCATCCTCAGCGTGGTGATCCCCAAGCTCAACGAGGCGATCCTGGCCGCGGTCAACGCCATCGGCATCCTCGTCGCGCTGTACTACGGGCTCACCGCGATCGCGTGCGCGCTGCGCTTCCGCCACCTCATCCGCACCAGCCCACGCGAAGCCTTCATGACCGTCATCGTCCCGACCGTGTGCGGCCTCATCCTGTTCGCCCTCGGCGCCTACCTCGCGCTCTACTACGCGACCCTCAGCGACACCTTCGCCGTCAGCGTCGACAACGGCTGGTTCAACCTTCTGTGTCCCACCGTGATCCTCGTGACCGGGTTCATGGTCTGCGCGGTCGCCAAGTGGTACCGCCGCGCCCCCGCCTTCAACCGCAATACCTCTGCTGCAGAGGTCGCCGACATCGAGGCGGTGTCCTGACCGGCGCCAGCCTCTGTCCCGAACCCCGTCCCGGCCCTCAACCGGCCGGCCCTCAACCGGCCGGCCCTCAACCGGCCGGCCCCCAACCGGCCGGCCGGCAGGCGGCCGCCGATACACGCCCCTCGTCCTGTCCGTCGCGCACCCCGCGCGACGGCTCCTCACCCATCCCGTCAGCACCCCGTGGAGAACGCTCCTGATGGCCAACCGCTACGCACCCCCGACACCGCAGTACGGGTCGGACGGTGACCACACGGCAGGCTCGCGCCTGCAGCGCGGCACGCTCAACACCAACGACATCGTGTTCTTCGTGGTCGCCGCCGCAGCGCCTCTGACCGTGATGGCCGGGGTTGCCCCGCTGGCCATCCAGATCGGCGGCATCGGAGCACCCGCCGCATACCTGGCTGTCGGTGTGGTCCTGGTCCTCTTCTCCACAGGCTTCACCGCCATGACCCCCTACATCCGCAATGCCGGCGCTTTCTACGCCTACATCGCCCGGGGCCTGGGGCGCCCGGCGGGCGTCGGGGCCGCCCTCCTGGCGATGTTCTCCTACAACGCCCTGCAGATCGGCACCTACGGAGCGTTCGGCTTCTTCGCCGCCTCCACGGTCGACGGAATGGCCGGCATCGACCTGCCGTGGCCCCTCTACGCCGCCTTCGGCGTGATCACCGTGTGGTTCCTCGGCTTCCGCTCCATCAACTTGGGCGCCAAGGTCCTCGCAGCCCTGCTGATCGCCGAGACCGCCATCCTTGTCCTCCTGGCCGTCGCCGTCCTGCTCAAGGGCGGTGCCAGCGGATTCGACCTGGCGTCCTTCTCGCCCTCCCATGTCTTCGTCCCGGAGATGATCGCGCCGCTGCTCACCGCCGTCGGCGCGTTCATCGGCTACGAGGCGACCGTCATCTTTCGCGAGGAGGCACGCCGTCCGGACCGGACCGTGCCCAGGGCCACCTACGTGGCCGTGATCTTCCTGGCCGTCTTCTACACCTTCGTCAGCTGGATCATCGTGCAGGCCTTCGGCAGCGACAGGGTCGTCGCCGCCGCGACCGACAACCCTGCCGAGATGTTCTTCATCGCGATGGACACCTACGTCGGCGGCTGGGCCAGCGACATCCAGCGCATCCTCATCGTCACCAGCCTGCTCGCCGCGCTCCTCGCCTTCCACAACGCCATCACCCGCTACGCCTACGCCCTCGCCTCCGAGAAGGTGTTTCCCGCCTCCCTCGGCCGCGTCCACCTGCTCCACGGCTCCCCGTGGATCGCGGGCATCGCCCAGAGCGTCGTTGCCGCGGTCGTCGTCGCCGTCTTCGCGCTCTCCGCCCTCGACCCGTACACGCAGTTCTTCCTGTGGGTCAACACGCCCGGCATCCTGGGGCTCCTCATCCTCCAGGCACTCGGCGCCTTCGCCGTCGTCGCCTTCTTCCGCCGGAACCCGCCCCAGCACGGAGAAGGCACCGGCCGCACTCTGTTGGCCCCCGTGACAGCCGGAGTCCTGCTCAGCGCGGCCACCGTGTGCATCGCCACCAACTTCGACCTCTTCACCGGCGCCGGCCCGATTGTCAACTGGACCCTCGTGGCACTGACACCGCTCATCTTGCTGACCGGGATCGTGCTCGCCCTGCGCATACGCCGCAACCACCCTGCCCGCTACGACAGGCTCGGCACCACCGAGGTCGACGCCGCCTGACCACCCCGACTGCCAGAGCCTGCGGCCGGCCCGCAGTATCCGCGGGCCGGCCGCGGACTCCGACAACGGATCACGCCACCCTCGACCCCCTGTACAGGACCAGTGATATTCAACCGCCTGAAGAGACCGGCACCCCGACTTGCTCCCGAACTCGACGACAGAGACCTCGGCAGGGTGTGCCACCAACTCGACGTCCGCAACAACGCCCGCGCCCGGCCACTGACCGCACCCCTGGCCGAACGGCTCCTCAAAGATGCCGGCCGGGACTGGGACCGGCGGGCCCACCGGCTTGCCGTCCTGGCCGCCGTCACCCGCCCGCACAGCCAGTACTCCTGGATCGAACAGGCACCCGACAGCCCCGAAGCACAGACCCTGTTCGCCTGGGGCGCCATGGTCCGCGGCACGCAACACCCGCTGCCCCATGACGAGATGAACACAGCCCTGAACGCCTGTCACAGCGCTGCCCGGCTCGAGCCCTCCGACCCCAACCCCTGGGTCGCCCGACTCGCACTCCTGCGCCAATGGCGCCGCCCGCCCCAGGAAGTGTTCCCCCTGAGGAGGGAGATCACCACAAGGGACCCCTGGCACCGCGAGGCACACCTGCAGATGTTCGGCTACCTGTCCCCGGGCGAATACGGATCCCACGCACAGGCCCTGGAATTCGTCGACCAGGTCCGGTCATCGGCACCTGCGACAGCTCCGACGGCGGCCCTGGGCCTGCACTCCCTGCTGGGCCGCTACTTCGGCATCGTCTCCCAGAGCGGCACCAAAGCCCTCATGGCCGACCACTTCTGGTCCAGCCACGAGGCCGACCAGATCTTGAGCCACGGAGTGACCGAATGGACCCGGCCGGGCCACCTGGTCCATGCCGAAGCCATCCGCGACCTGAACTTCCTGGCCTTCGCCCTCATCGCCGCCAAACAGACTTCTGTGGCAGCTCCTGTGTTCCAGGCCGTCAGAGGACTCGTCACCGATTCCCCCTGGAACCATGAGGGCCAAGATCCCGTGGTCGCGTTCATGAACGCGCAGGATCGATCTGATCCACCACGCTGATCCCGTACGGCTCGGCCCAGCCGATGGAGTCACACTGAGCCTGGGTGAGGAGTTCCGTCGCCAGGACGTGGTCGCGGACGAGTTGGTGCGCGGTGGCCAGCTGGGGATTCGCGAACAGAATGGTCTTGAGCTGCTGGTATTTGTCCTCGGTGAGCGTGGAGGGGTGGTGTGTGAGGCAGCCTGTGAGCTGGCGGGACGCTCGTCAGGGCCGGAGATGGAGACGGCGCCACCAGCCTCGTCGATGTGCCCTTGAAGGTAGGGGCGGTGGATGTCGAGGCCCTGCTTCAGTCGGGCGTCATCAGCATCCACACGTCCGTGGACCCGCGCTGCTCTGGCTGCGTACCCACCCCGACGCGATCGGGGCCCCCTCTCGGGTCATCCGCAGAAGGCCACGGCGGCCACGTTCCAGGGTCCCGGGCGGACAGACGAACGATCCCACAGATCGTCCGGCCCCTGCACCCGCGGTGTGGACTCCATGAGTTCCCTCGACGCGTACAACCCCCACTCGACCTTGAAGACGTGATGCACCGTGGCCCCGCCGATAGGCCGCTCGGACACCTGGAGTGTGACGTCGAGTTCCGAAGCGAGCATGTCGTCCACGCGGTTGGAAGACAGTATGCGCAGGACGACGAGCGGGTACCTCTCCTGGAAACGGCCGCGCTCATGGTTCGACCGCGGATGCTGACCGAGCACATGCCGTATCTCTGCTCGGCGATGTACCGCGGGCGGGGGAGTTCGTTGCTGCCGACCCAGATGATCCCTGCCGCATCGCTGGAGCAAGGACACGCGGTCCGGGTCCTGCCGGAGTTGCGGCGGGGGCTGGGCCGTCGGGCCTACGTCATGACCGCCCCCGACCGGCAGCCGATGTTCGCCGCTTCCACCATGGTGGCGTACCTGCGAGACCTGCGTAATTCAGCGCGAGGCTCTAGGACGCTGGGCCATCGTCAGCGCGTGGGCGGCATCGCTGTCGGCCATGCGGATCAGGTGGGCTCCCGCGCTCTTTGCCAGTGCGTCCACCTCGCCAAGCCTGTCAACACTGATGGACGAGTTCACCGCCGACGTAGACGCGCTCCACCTGAGCCCGCGCGAGGGCGTCGACGTCGCGGATGTCCCGGTCGAGGACGACGAGGTCGGCGAGCATGTCGGGGGCGATGCGCCCGACCAGGTGGTCGAGGTGCAGGGAGTGCGCGGCTCCGCTCGTATAGGCCGCGAGGGCCTGTTCGAGGGTGATGCGCTCCTGGGGTTCGAGGGGTACGGTCCGTGACTCCTCGTCGCCGTGGATGTCGCGCGGCGGAGCGGTCCGCGTCACCGCGGTGTAGCCGCCCATCAGCGGATCCGCGCTCGTGACGGGCCAGTCGCTGCCCGCCGCGAGCCGGGCGCCGGCCTGTACGAGTGTCCCGAACGGGAAGTGATGGGCGGCGCGTTCCTCGCCGATCAGGGGCAGCTTGTGCTCGACGACCTCAGGGTCGCGCCGAGCCCATAGCGGCTGGATGTTCGCGGTGACCTCCAGCTCGCGGAACCGGGCGGCGTCGGCCGGGTCCAGCAGATCGACATGGGCGATCTGATGGCGTCCGACCGACGGGCCGTTCTTTTCGCGCGCGTACTCCACGGCATCCAGACGTCGTTTCCTTTGGCGTGATCGTTCGTTGAGCCGTGCATGACGGTTCTGGTTGAGCGGTTGGTGCCGGAACCGCGAATGCCTCGCAGCGATCATCTTCGTAGCCACCTCTGGGTGTACCTGGAGGCAGTTGCCCCGGTCTTCGGGCCGGCCTGGCCGACGGTCTACCGACGTTTTGCCCAGTGGAGCCGGGACCGGGTCTGGGCAAGACTCCACCGCATCGTCCTAGACGAGCTCGGCGCTCGCGGTGAGCTGGACTGGTCGCGGTGCGCGATCGACTCCGTCAGCCTCAGGGCAGCAAAAGGGGGCCACTGACCGGACCGAATCCGACCGACCGAGGCAAGAACGGATCGAAAATCCATCTCATCACCGACCGCAACGGCCTGCCCCTGTCGCCGGGCATCTCCGGCGCCAACATGCACGACAGCCTCGGCCTGAAGCCGCTGGTGTGCGGGATCCCGCTGATCCGCTCGCGGCGCGGCCCGCGTCGCCGGCGCCCGGCCAAGCTCCACGCCGACAAAGGCTACGACTACGACCACCTGCGCCAATGGCTGCGCAGGCGGGGCATCCGTCATCGCATCGCCCGCAAAGGCATCGAGTCCTCGCAGCGGCTGGGCCGCCACCGCTGGGTCGTGGAGAGAACAGTGTCCTGGCTGGCCGGATGCCGACGCCTGCACCGCCGCTATGAACGCAAAGCCGAGCACTTCCTCGCCTTCGTCGGCGTCGCCGCAGCCCTCATCAGTTACCGCCGCCTTGCGCAGTATCGCGTCGCAGCAGGCCGGTGAGCCGGCCCATCCAGCTCCTGCGCGGCTTGTTATCTCTTTCCATCAGAAATCGCGCTGTCTGTAGCGGGTCAAGCGGGGGCCGACCTGCCTGATGGCGGTGCCAGTAGCGGGCCACTCTCTGCTCCAGGTTGCTCAGGTCCACGACGTCGGTTCTGGCCAGAACGACCGACCCTTCTGGGCCTTCGGGGGCCGACAGCGTCAACACGCCACCGTCTGAGGAGTACGCCGCTGTGTACTCACCTTCATCTACGTCTATCGCCTCGATCCAGTTCGTAGCGTGGACGAAGGACTCGAAGACGAGGAGGTCCTCGTCGCGGTCGAAGACGAGCACGGTGTCAGGACGGAGTTCCATAGGGATCACTGTCGCAGTCCCATTCATCGTGCTGCGACCAAAATAAACGATGTCTTACGGAGAGCTCTTCCGGCCTGGTTGAAGCCGGTGCTCAAGCCCCTCATCAGCGGTCCGTCGATGCCTCCGGACCCGGTGACACCTCCTCATGTTGTTGTCAAACCGCAGCTGTGACGCTGGATTCTGATTGGTAGATCTTTCGGTCACGGATCATGGCGAACAGGACGTTGACGCGACGCCGGGCGAGCGCGAGGACGGCGTGCTTGTGTGTCTTCTTCTCGGCCCGCTTGCGGTCGTAGAAGGCCCGGGACTCGGGGCAGGTGCGGATGCTGATCATCGCGGAGCGGTAGAAGACGCGTTGGAGGCCGCGGTGGTAGCGGCGGGGGCGGTGCAGGTTGCCGTTCACGTTGCCGGAATCGCGGGGGACGGGCGCGACGCCTGAGAACGCGGCGAGCCGGTCTGCGCTGGGGAACCGAGACAGGTCACCGCCGGTGGCAGCGAGGAACTCGGCGCCCAGCAGCGGTCCGATGCCGGGCATGCTGGAGATCACTGGCGCGAGCTCGTGCTGGCGAAATCGGGCTTCGATGAGTTTGTCCAGCTCGTGGATCTTCTCGTGGAGACCGAGCAACTCCAGCGCCAGGTCGCGGACCACGTGGGCGATCGCAGCCTCGCCGGGAAGTCGCGTGTGCTGTCGTTCCGCAGCCTCGACAGCGGCGGTGGCCAGGTCCTCCGCGCTGCGGGTCTTGCGGTTGCGTAGCCATGTCGTCAGCCGCCTGCGGCCGAGACGTCGTAACGCGGCCGGCGTCTGGTAGCCGGACAGCAGCACCAGCGGTCCAATGCTCGTCAGTTCCAGGGCATGCTCCAGGGCCGGGAAGATGCTCAGCACCTGCGCGTGCAGCCGGTTGGTCTTCCGCGTGCGTTCCTTGACCAGATCGGCCCGACGGTCCGTCATCACCCGCAGTTCGGCGGTCAGCTCGCTTTCTGGGGTCAGGACGTGGAGGTCGTGGCGCATACGCGCCTGATCAGCGATGACCCGGGCGTCCTACGCATCGGTTTTGCCCAGGCCGCGGTAGCCGGCCGATGCCCGATTCACCGCGAGGCCGGGCAGATAGACGACGGTCTGCCCATGGTTGAGCAGGAGGTTGACCAGCAGGGAAGCCATGCCGTCGGCTACGTCGACGGACCACATCACATCCTCACCGAGCGCCAGCACCTCGCTGACGAGACGCAGCAAGTCCGACTCGTCGTTGACCACCTTCCGGGACAGCAGTACCTCGCCATCGTTGTTCAGGACAACGGTGTGGTGGTGAGCCTTGCCGATATCGGTTCCCGCCCAGTTCCAGGCCATAGCTCCTCCGGTCGTTCGACGTACTTCGTACATCCGGACGACCCCTCCAGCATGGTCCTACTCAGCGATACCCGCGGGCCCGCAGCTCCTCATCAGTGGTCGAGTCGTCGTGCGGCCCCGGGCGGCCAGGTGTCACAGGAACCATTGAAGGCAACCACCCCCAAGCCATACCCGGGGCCACTGGATCCTCCGGACCGTACGACAGCCCATCCGACCCATCAACAACGTAGGACCACCCCCCGGATCATGAACAACAATGCCGTTGCTTTTGAGGCTGTCGGCCGGTTGAGCCGGTGTGCTGATATCCCGTCTGGAGCGGCTGGAGCTGGGCATCTTGACCCGGTCGTGCCCGCCAGAGCTGGTGGACCGGGTGGTCGGAGAGGCCGGTCGCTCGGAGAAGCGCCGGCGTCTGTTGTCCGCCCGGTTCACGGTGTACTTCGTGCTGGCGATGTGCTTGTTCCCACAGGCCGACTACCTGGAGGTTCTGCGCCTGGTGAAGGCCGGAGACCCAGGACTGCGGTCCTGGACCGGGGTCAACAAGTCCTCGCTGACCAGGGCCCGGCAACGGCTGGGATGGACCATGATGCAGGAACTGTTCCGGGCCGTGGCCCGGCCACTCGGCAGGGAAGACGATCTCTTCCACGGACTGAGGGTGCTGGCCCTGGACGGGACACTGCTGGCCGTGCCGGACTCCGCGGCGAACAACGACGCCTTCGGCAAGTCGGGATCAGCGCGCAGTCCGATGGGTATCCGCAGGCCAGAGTGGTCGCGGTGGCCGAGTGTTCCTCCCATGCCGTGCTCGATGCCGTGGTCGGCGGGTTCAAGGAGTCCGAGCGGATCGTCTCCGACGCCCTGGGCGCCCATGGCGGGACTGGCACGCTGTTACTGGCCGACCGCGGGCTGTGGGGTCTGGCCCGTTGGCACAGGCTGCGGGACCAGGGCACGCACCTGCTGTGGCGGATCGAGCGACGCAAGGCCCGCCGAGTGATGGACGTGCTGCCCGACGGCAGCTACCTCGCCCGGATCGAGGCGAACAAGCACAGCAAGGCGGCCGGAACCGTCAAGGCACCACCGGCCCTGATCCGTGTGATCGAGTACCGCGTCGACGGCCAGGCCGACATCGTCCGGCTGATCACCAGTCTCACCGACCACGGAAAGTACCCGGCCGCCGAGCTGGCCGCGCTCTACGCCCGGCGCTGGGAGATCGAGCTGGTCTTCGACGAGATCAAGACCCACCAGCGCGGCAGACCGGTTCTGAGGTCGCAGACACCGGACGGGGTGCGGCAGGAGATCTACGCGCACCTGATCGTCCACCATGCCACCCGGGACCTGCTGAACGAGGCCGCCAGGCTTCACCGGAGCACCGCCGAGCGGACCTCGTTCACCAGGGCCCTGCACGTCGTCCGCCGCATGGTGACCTCACCGAGCGGCTTTCCCCCCTCCGCCCGCAGACGGGACCGGCACCTCGGGCTAGCCGAGATCGGCCGGAGTCTGTTACCCCGCCGTCGGTCCCGTGACTGCCCCCGCAAGATCCGCTCCTGCATCACCCCGTACGGCAGCAAGGCCCCTGGAGAGCCCGCAAGCCACCGCCGCTCCCCGGTCGTCATCACGCTGAATCACCAATGGCACGACCACTAAAGCAACGGCATTGTCATGAACAACAAGGGGGGGAAGTCATGCCGGACCCGAAGGCCAGAGGCCCCGTTGCGGAGCCACGAAGACGGTAACGGGGGGGGAGCTCTTCGGAAGCGCTGGATCGGAAAATTCGATCGCCTTCAACGGAAACGTCTGTTGGACAGATTTTCGGCCACGTTCAAGGATGTTCGCAGCGGTAGCACAGTCGATGTGACACCGGGACGGACTACCGCCTGAGTGGAGGCTGAACGGTGAGTGAAGAGACTGAAGTGGTCGTCGTCGGGGCGGGGCAGGCGGGTGTGGCCATGAGCGAGCACCTGGGCGCTCTCGGCGTGCCGCACATCGTGCTGGAACGGCATCGGATCGCCGAGCGGTGGCGTTCGGAGCGGTGGGACTCCCTGGTCGCGAACGGCCCGGCGTGGCACGACCGGTTCCCGGGTCTTGAGTTCTCCGACGTCGCCCCGGACGGCTTCGCCTCAAAGGACCAGGTCGCGGACTACTTCGTCGCGTACGCCGAGAAGATCGGCGCCCCGGTCCGTACCGGTGTCGAGGTCTCCTCGGTGCGCAGGCACACCGGGCGGCCCGGCTTCCGGGTCGAGACGTCGCAGGGGCCGATCGAGGCGCGCTACGTCGTGGCCGCGACCGGACCGTTCCAGCGGCCGGTGTTTCCGCCCATCGTTCCCGACGGTGCCGTGCCGGTGCAGATCCACTCCAGTGGTTACCGCAATCCGCAGCAGCTGCCCGAGGGCACGGTGCTGGTAGTGGGGGCCGGTTCCTCGGGAGTGCAGATCGCCGACGAACTGCGCAGGTCCGGCCGCCGGGTCCTGCTTTCCGTCGGTCCGCACGACCGCCCGCCGCGGGAGTACCGCGGGCGCGACTTCTGCTGGTGGCTCGGGGTGCTGGGCCGCTGGGACGCGGAGACGCCGCCGCAGGGTGCCGAGCACGTCACGATCGCGGTCAGCGGCGCCCGCGGCGGCCACACCGTGGACTTCCGGGCCCTCGCCGCCGACGGCATCGAACTCGTCGGCCTGACCGCGTCCTACGACGACGGCGTGCTGCGCTTCGCACCGGACCTCGCCGACAACATCGCGCTCGGGGACGAGAAGTACCTGGAGCTGCTCCAGGCGGCCGACGCGTACGTCGAGCGCAACGGGCTCGACCTGCCCGAGGAGCCCGAGGCCCATGTCCTCGGGCCTGACCCGGCGTGCGTGACCGAGCCGCGGCTGGAGCTCGACCTGGCCGAGGCCGGTGTGACCTCGATCGTCTGGGCGACCGGCTTCGCCGCCGACTACGGCTGGCTGGAGGTTGACACGTTCGACGAGAAGGGGCGGCCGGTACAGCGACGCGGAGTCTCCGCCGAGCCCGGCGTCTACTTCCTCGGCCTGCCCTGGCTGTCCCGCCGGGGGTCGAGCTTCATCTGGGGTGTCTGGCACGACGCCCGCTACGTCGCCGATCACATAACGACCCAACGCGGCTACCTCGCCCACAGCAGCACGGACAACTGAGGAGCAATCGATGACCTCCACCACTGAGGGCCCCAAGCCGAAGGCTCCGATCGTCGCCGGTGGGCACACCCGGATCCGCCCGTTCAACACCCGTGTCACCTACCCCGAGCAGAGCCTCGACAACGACCTCTGTCAGGCAGTCGTGGCCGGCGACACCGTGTACGTGCGCGGTCAGATCGGCCAGGACCTCGACACCAGCGAGTCGGTCGGCATCGGTGACGCCGAGGCACAGGCCGAGCAGGCGATGGCGAACATCAAGATGCTGCTCGAAGAGGCGGGCAGCCGGATGGAGCACCTGGTCAAGCTGACGATCTATCTGATCGATCCGCGCTACCGGGAAGCGGTGTACCGCACGGTGGGCCGCTGGACCAAGGGCGTGCACCCCATCTCCACCGGCCTGGTGGTGTCCGCCCTGGCCCGCCCCGAGTGGCTGTGCGAGATCGACGCCGTCGCCGTGATCCCGAAGGGGGAGCGGGCATGACCTTCTCCCTCGTGGTCCGCGACGGCGAGCGGTTCGGCATCGCCGCCAGCTCGTCGAGCCCGGCGGTGGCCGCACGCGTCGTCCATCTGCGGCCCGGTGTGGGCGCCGCCACCTCCCAGAACATCACCGACCCCACACTCGGCACCAGCCTGCTCGGCGCGCTCGCGGAGCACGGCGACGCGGAGCGCGCCCTGGCCGAGGTGACCGGCTCGGCGCGCAACGAAAACACCATCGCGTACCGGCAGTTGACCGTACTGGGCCGCTCCGGCCCCGGGTTCGCCTTCAGCGGTTCGCAGACCCTCGGCACCCACGCGACGGCCACCGCGGACGGAGCGGTGGCGGCTGGGAACATGCTGTCCGGCACAGGCATCCCCGATGTCCTCCTGGACGCGTACGCCACCGCCACGGGGGAGCTGGAGGAGCGGCTGCTGGCCGCCATGAAGGCGGCCATCGAGGCAGGCGGCGAGGAAGGGCCGGTGCACTCGGCGGGGATGGCGGTCGTCGCGGACGTGGGCTGGCGGGTGACCGACCTGCGGGTGGACTGGGCCGACGACCCGATCGACCGGCTCGGCGATCTCCTCGACGTGTGGCTGCCGCAGCGGGACGACTACGTCACGCGCGGCCTCGACCCCGCCACTTCACCCTCCTACGGCGTACCGGGGGATCTGTGACGATCACGCTGAAGGAAGCTGCCCGCCAGACGGTCGGCCGGCACGCCGAGGAGCTGATCGGTCTGTCCGAGCGGCTGCACGCCGACCCGGAGACCGCCTGGGAGGAGCACCGGGCCGCGGCAGCTGTACCGGAACTCCTCGACCGCGCCGGATTCGACGTCACCTCCGCCTACCTGGGCCTCGACACCGCCTTCCACGCGCAGTTCGGCAGCGGGCCGACACGGATCGCGCTGTGCGCCGAGTACGACGCGCTGCCCGGTCTCGGGCACGCCTGCGGACACAACCTCATCGCGGCGAGCTCCGTCGGCGCCGCTCTGGGCCTGGCCGCCGTCGCGGACGACGCCGGACTCACGGTCGAGGTCTACGGCACCCCGGCCGAGGAGGGCGGCGGCGGCAAGATCGACATGCTGGACCGGGGCGCCTTCGCCGGGGTCGACCTCGCGATGATGGTGCACCCCGCGCCGGTCGACGTAGCCGAGGCACGCCCCTTCGCGGTCAGCCACTCCAAGGTCTCCTACACCGGCAAGTCGGCGCACGCCGCCGCCTACCCGGAGGCCGGGATCAACGCGGCCGACGCTTTCACCGTCGCCCAGGTCGCCATCGGCCTGCTGCGCCAGCAACTTCCGTCGTCGGCACGCGTACATGGCGTCGTCACACACGCGGGGGACGCTCCGAACGCCATCCCGGAACGGGCTACGGGACGTTGGTACGTCAGGGCCGAGACGCTCGCCGAACTGGCGGAACTGGAGCCGCGCGTCATGCGCGCCTTCGAGGCCGGCGCCCTCGCCACCGGCTGCGATCTGGAGATCGAGCCGGAGAGCAAGCCGTACGCGGAGTTCCGCACCGACGAGACCGCCCTGGGCAGTTACCGGCTCAACGCGCTCGCCCTGGGGCGGGAGTTCGCGCCGCCCGGCCAGGCAGCGCGCATGAACCGCGCCTCCACCGACATGGGCAACGTCTCCCAGGTGGTGCCGGCCATTCACCCCTACATCGGCATCGGCTCGCTGCCCGCCACCAACCACCAGCACGAATTTGCCGCGTACTGCGTGGGCGGGCAGGCCGAGCGGGCCCTGCTCGACGGGGCGATCGGGCTCGCCTGGACCGGTGTCGACCGTGGCGCGTCTGGCACGCCAAGCGGGGGAGCGACGGCATGACGAGGGCACTTACCGCTGTGAGCGGTGACCGTCGCACGGAGCACGACATGCTCGGCGACATCGCCGTACCCGAGGACGCCTACTACGGCGTACACACCGTCCGGGCGCTGGCCAATTTCCCCATCACAGGGGAGACCCTCGCCGCGCGCCCTCATCTGGTGAGCGCGCTTGCTGCGGTGAAGCAGGCCGCCGCCCTGGCGAACGCCGACGTCGGAGCACTGGACGGCACACTCGCGTCGGCGATCACACAGGCCTGTACGGAGATCCGGGACGGCGCGCTGCACGACCAGTTCGTGGTCGACCTCATCCAAGGCGGCGCCGGTACGTCGACCAACATGAATGCCAACGAGGTGATCGCCAACCGCGCCCTGGAATGGCTCGGCAAGAGGCGTGGCGAGTACGCCGCCCTGCATCCCCTGGACCACGTCAACCTCGGGCAGAGCACCAACGACGTCTACCCCACCGCTGTGAAGCTGGCGCTGGACGCGCACATCGGTGAACTGCTGTCCGCCCTGGCCCGCCTCCGGGAGGCCTTCGCAGACAAGGCGGCCGAGTTCGCCGACGTCCTGAAGATGGGGCGTACGCAATTGCAGGACGCTGTGCCCATGACGCTGGGCCAGGAGTTCGGGGCGTTCGCCGCCACTCTGGCCGAGGACGAGCTTCGCCTCGCGGAGGCCAGGCTGTTGCTGCACGAACTCAACCTCGGCGGTACCGCGATCGGTACGGGCCTCAACGCCCGCCTAGGCTACCGCGAACGCGCGGTGGACCACCTGAGCCGGCTGACGGGCATCCCGACGCTGGTGTCCTCGCCCGACCTCATCGAGGCCACTCAGGACGTCGGTGTATTCGTCCAGCTGTCAGGAGTGCTCAAGCGGGTCGCCGTGAAGCTCTCCAAGATCTGCAACGACCTGCGTCTCCTCTCATCGGGGCCGCAGGCCGGGCTCGGTGAGATCAACCTTCCGGCCCGCCAGGCCGGTTCGTCCATCATGCCGGGCAAGGTGAACCCGGTGATCCCCGAGGCGGTCAATCAGATCGCCTTCGAGATCATCGGCAACGACGTGACCGTCACACTTGCCGCAGAGGGCGGACAGCTGCAGCTCAACGCGTTCGAACCGATCATCTACCGGAGTCTGAGCGCCGGACTGGACCACCTCGCGGCGGGAATCACGGTGCTCACCGAGTCCTGCGTCCGCGGCATCACCGCCAACCGGCAGCGGCTCGCCGAGACTGTCGCCGCCTCCACGGGTCTGGTCACTGCGCTCAGCCCCGCGATCGGCTACGAGACAGCCTGCGTCATCGCGCTGGAGGCGCACCACTCCGGGAGACCGGCACTCGATCTCGTGCGCGAGCGCGCACTGCTGACCGAGGCAGAACTCCACACACTGACCAGCCCGGCCTTCCTGACCGGCCCGCCCGCCCCCTGAGGGCCCGAAGCCGACGGCACCCGCACGGTTCCGGCTTCTTCCCCCGTCCCTCCAAGGAGACGCGCATGCTTATTCGAGACACCGACGCCACGGCCCAAGAGCCAGAGGTGACCACCGACGCCGTCGCCCTGCGCAGAAGCGTCGCCGCCGGAGCCGTCGGCGTGTTCGTGCACTGGTTCGACTGGGCTGCGTACGCCTATCTCGCCAGTACGGTCGCGGACGTGTTCTTTCCGTCGGACGACGGAACCACCGGGCTGCTCGCCGTCTTCGGCGTGTTCGCCGTGTCCTTCGGGATCCGGCCGGGCGGTGCCATGGTGTTCGGACCGCTTGGAGACCGGATCGGCCGCAAGCGCACCCTGTCGCTCGTCATCTTCATGATGTCCGGGGCGACCCTGATCATCGGGCTGTTGCCCGGGTACGCCTCGATCGGGGTCGCCGCACCGATACTGCTGGTCGTGCTGCGTCTGATCCAAGGCTTCGCCGCCGGCGGTGAGTTCGGCAGCGCGGCCAGCTTCCTGGCCGAGAGCGCCCCGCGCCGGCGCCGTGGGTTCGGAGTCAGCTGGCTGGAGGTGGGCTCCCTGCTGGGATTTCTCGCCGGGTCCTTCGTCTTCCTGCTGCTCTCCACAGGTCTCGACGACGCCCAACTGGCCTCGTGGGGCTGGCGCATCCCCTTCCTCGTCGCCGCGCCGCTCGGTGTCATCGGCTACATCATCCGCAACAAGATCGAGGACACCCCCGAGTACCAGGCGCTCGAAGCCAACGACATGGTCCCGCGCAGTCCCGTGCGGGAACTGCTGCGCACCCACAAGCGGCAGCTGCTCCAGGCGGCGGGCCTGATGGCGGCCATGCACGTGCCGTTCTACGCCGTGCTGACCTACCTGGTCACCTACGAGACCGACCACCTGGGACACACCGCTGACAGCGCCGCTCTGCTGTCCACCGTCATCTCGCTGCTCGGCCTGGTGCTCGTGCCGCTCTTCGGCAGGCTCTCCGACCGCGTGGGGCGCAAGCCGGTATTCGTCGGCGCGACCGCGGCTCTGCTGGTGCTCTCCACCCCGTCCTTCCTCCTCATGCGGACCGGACTCACCGGAACCTGGATCGCCGGACTGCTGCTCGGCGCGATCCTGGCCGCGATCCTCGGCACCTACGCGGTGTGGTCGGCGGAGATCTTCCCCACCCGTACAAGGCAGAGCGGACTGTCCATCGCGTACAACATCACCGCGGCTCTGTTCGCCGGCACCGTGCCCTATCTGATGACCGTGCTCATCTCCGCGACCGGCAGCACGCTGGTGCCCGGTCCTTACCTGATGGTGTTCGCCGTCGGTGGTCTGGTCGCGGCTCTGTCCCTCAAGGAAACCGCAGGATCCCCCCTGTTGCGTCCCGAGGACAAGTCCGACGCGTCCGTCGACAGCGACCAGACGACTTCCGCATAGAGTCGGGCACGGAATGAGTCAGCAGGCGCAGGGGTCTCGTATGACGTCACCGGTGGGTTTCACCCTCGTTCAGCTCCGTTACTTCCTGGTTGCCGCTGAGCGCGGTTCGGTCACGGAGGCGTCGCTGGAGCTCCACATCGCGCAGTCGGCGGTCTCCACGGCCATCTACAACCTGGAGCAAGAGCTCCAGGTGCAGCTGTTCATCCGCCGTAGAGGCCGAGGCCTCACCCTGACACCCGCGGGGGAGAGGGTCCAGCAGCAGGCGTATGAGCTTCTGGCCCGCGCCCGGGAGGTCGAACGGGAGGCGCGAGGGGAGGGCGAGGGCTTCTCGGGACCGGTGGCCGTCGGCTGTTTCGTGACCCTGGCTCCGTACTACCTGCCGCCGCTGTTGAGCGAGTGCACCAGACGTTACCCGGACATCGAGATCGAGGTGCTGGAAGAGGAGACGGACCAGCTAGTCCAGGCCCTCGGCGCGGGGCGGATCGACTTCGCCCTCACGTACGACCTCGGTCTGGCACCCAGGACGGAACTGCACAGCGAGACCATCGCCCGTGCCCCCGCCTATGTCATCGTCCCGGCCGACCACCCGCTGGCCGGCCGGGAGACAGTGGAACTGTCCGAGCTGTCCGCGGAACCCCTCGTCCTGCTCGACCTGCCCCACAGCCGGGACTACTTCAGCTCCCTGGTGGCCGCCACTGGCACCGCCCCCGACGTGCGCTACCGGACCAATAGCTACGAGACCGTGCGCTCCCTCGTGGCTCGTGGCGTCGGCTACTCCGTGCTGAACCAGCGCCCGGCGACCGCCCAGACCTACGGCGGCGGCGAGATCGCGACACTGGAACTGCGCGACGACAGCCCTCCGCTGGAGGTCAAGCTGGCTTCCGTGGAGGGAATGACCATGACCGCCCGAGCGCGGGCTGTCATGGAACTGCTGAGGGAGATCGCGGCCGCCCGCGACCCGAGCCGCTGACCAGGCCACGGACCGGCCGGCATGAGGCATCATGCGATGCCTCGTGCCGGCCGGTCGGCGTGGCATCACAACTCGGCGCACTCCGTCACCGCACGTGCGTGGGCCATGATCAGCTCGCGGGTCCTGTCCGGCCGTAGAGCCGCGTTGTGGCTGACGACGTGCAGGCCGTACCCGTCCTCCAGCGCGACGAGTCCGTGTGCCAGATCCTGCGCGCTCGCGGTGAGGGTGAAGACGCCGGTCGCCGCTCCGACCTCCAGTGCGGTCGTATAGAGGGCGACCTCCCTGGCGAAGAGCGAGGTCATCAGCTCGGCGTGGCCGGGGCTGCAGCCGGCACGCCGGTGCAGTTCGTACAGCAGCCCGTGCACCGGATCATCCGCTCCGCCGGGCAGTCCACTGTGGAGCAGCGACCGCAGCCGGGTGACGGGGTCCGGAGCGGGCGCCTCGTCCCAGGCTCGCTGGCGTGCGGCGACGAAGCTCTCGACCGCTTCACGGTGGACCTCCAGCACCAGGTCGCCGAGCTCGGGGTAGTAGTACAGCACCGAGCCCTGAGAGACGCCCGCCGCGTCCGCGATGTCCTTGATGCGCAGGCCTTCGAGGCCGCGCTGTGCGATGGCCTGCCCCGCGGCGGAGACCAGGGCCTGCCTCCGTGCCGTCTGGTTACGTGGTCTACCGGCTTTGCTCATGGTGGTTAATTCTCTGTTACTCGGAACGGTTTCAGCAAGAAGTTTCTGACGAGAGCATTGACGGCTGGTTCATCAATTGTTTGAATTTCGACTCAAAGAAATCGACGAGGGGGCTCATCACCGAGTCGCCCCGCCTCCCGTTCGCGCCCGCCACTGCGAGGCGGCGCCCTGGGGGCAGATCGCATGAGCTCCGGACGGGTTTCGGTTCGCTCAGGTCCCCCGACATAACCGAAGGCCACAGCATGACGACGCATTCGCACTGGCTGCAGCGTGCCGCCGCCCTCTCGCCACGTACACGCCTGTTCGTCGACGGTGCGTGGGCCGACCCGGCCGACGACCAATGGCTGCCCACCGTCAACCCGGCGACGGGCAAGATCACGGCCCAGGTGGCGGCCGGTTCGGCAACCGACGTTGACCGCGCCGTGCGCGCCGCCCGTACCTCCTTCGAAGACGGCCGCTGGTCGCGCACCGCCCCCACGGAGCGCAAGCGTGTCCTGCTCGCCCTCGCCCGCCTCATCGAGGAGAACGGCGAGGAACTCGCCCTGTGCGACACCCTCGACATGGGCAAGCCCATCACGGAGTCCTACGGCACCGACGTGCCCGGCGCGGCAGGCGTCTTCGCCTGGTACGCGGAGGCCCTCGACAAGCTGTACGACGAGGTCGCCCCGGCCCCGCCCGGCAGCCTCGCCCTCGTGCGCCGTGCCCCGCTCGGCGTCGTCGGCGCGGTGGTGCCCTGGAACTTCCCGCTCGACATCGCGAGCTGGAAGCTGGCGCCCGCCCTGGCCGCGGGCAACAGCGTCGTCCTCAAGCCGGCCGAGCAGTCACCGCTGTCCGCACTGCTGCTGGCGGAACTCGCCGCCGAGGCCGGGCTGCCCGACGGTGTGCTCAACGTCGTGCCCGGCCCGGGGGAGACGGCAGGCCGCGCACTGGGACTGCACCCGGACGTGGACACCCTGGTCTTCACCGGCTCCACCGCCGTGGCCAAGCGGTTCCTCGCCTACTCGGCCGAGTCGAACATGAAGCAGGTCTGGCCCGAGGCCGGCGGCAAGAGCCCCAACGTGGTGTTCGCCGACGCCGACCTGGAGGCGGCCGCGGAACGCGCCGCCTGGGGTTTCACCTACAACGCCGGGCAGGTCTGCTCGGCCAACACCCGACTGCTGGTCGACGCGTCCGTCGCCGACGAGTTCACCGCCCGGGTAGCCGAACACGCCCGCGGCTGGCTGCCCGGGGACCCGCTGGACCCCGCGACCCGGCTCGGTCCGCTGGTCGACGAGGCCCAGGTGGAGCGCATCCTCGCGGCGGTGGAAGCCTCGGGCGGCACCCTCGTATGCGGCGGTACACGCCCCGACCGCGAGGGCGCCTACCTCGATCCCACCGTCGTCACCGGCCTGGGTCCCGACGCGCCGCTCGTGCGGGACGAGGTGTTCGGACCCGTGCTGACGGTCGTGCCCTTCCGCGACGAGGCCGAGGCCGTCCGCCTGGCCAACGACTCCGCCTATGGCCTGGCCGCCTCCGTGTGGACCCGCGACCTCGCCCGCGCCCACCGCGTCGCCGATGCCCTGCACGCGGGCACCGTCTCGGTGAACACCGTCGACGCGCTCAGCCCGTTCACCCCGTTCGGCGGGTTCAAGCAGTCGGGCCACGGCCGCGACCTCTCGCTGCACTCCTTCGACAAGTACACCGGCCTGAAGACCACCTGGATCGACCACTCGTGACCTCCGGACCTCAACGGCCCCAGCTGCCCTGCATTGCCCGCCTCCCGCAACCGACAAAGGACGCACGGACATGACCCTCGACGCCGCAGATCTGGTCCGGCTGGACCGCTCCCACATCATCCACCCGTACCTGCCGGGCAGCGCCACCGAGCGCGTCATCATGACGGAGGGCGACGGCTGCCGCCTGACAGATACCGACGGCCGCAGCTATCTCGACGCGACCGGTGGCCTGTGGCTCGCCCAAGTGGGCCACAGCCGGGCCGAGCTGGCCGATGTCGCCCACGAGCAGATGAAGAAGCTGGAGTACTTCACCAGCTTCTGGGAGTTCTCCAACGACCGCGCGATCGCGCTCGCGGCCCGTCTCGCCTCACTGGCTCCCGACCCGCTCAACCACGTGTACTTCACCTCCGGCGGTTCGGAAGGCAACGAAGCCGCGATCAAGATGGCCCGCTACTACCACCACCACCGCGGTGAGAGCAGCCGCACCTGGATCCTGGCGCGCGACAAGGCCTACCACGGCGTCGGCTACGGTGGCGGCTCGGCCACCGGGTTCCCGGTGTACCACGAGGGCTTCTCGCCGATGGTGCCGCACGTCTCGCACCTCACGCCGCCGTGGCCGTACCGCACCGAGCTGTACGGCGGCGAGGACCCGACCGACTTCCTCATCCGCGAGCTGGAGGAGCGCATCGCGGAGATCGGCGCCGGGAACATCGCCGCGATGATCGGCGAGCCGATCATGGGCGTCGGCGGCATGCTCGTCCCGCCGGCCGACTACTGGCCGCGAGTGCGCGAGGTCCTCGACCGGCACGGCATCCTCCTCATCTTCGACGAGGTCGTCACCGCCTACGGCCGCGTGGGGGAGTGGTTCGCCGCCCAGTACTTCGGAGTCACCCCCGACATCATCGTCACCGCCAAGGGCATCACCTCCGGCTACGTCCCGCTCGGCGCCCTCCTCGTCGGCGACCACGTCGCCGAGGTCCTCCTGCGCGACCACGGCTTCCCCATGGGCTACACCTACAACGGCCACCCGGTCGCCACCGCCGTCGCCCTCGCCAACCTCGACATCATCGAGAAGGAGGGCCTCCTCGCCCGAGCCACCACCCTCGGCGCCACACTCCACGCCGAACTCCAGTCACAGCTGGGCGAGTTGCCGGTCGTCGGTGAGATCCGCTCCGTCGGCATGATGCTCGCCGTGGAACTCGTCGCCGACCGCGCCACCCGCACCCCGCTGCCCCTGAACCCGGACCGGATGCCGCACGACGTCATCCGCCGCGACACCGGTGTCATCGTCCGCGACTCCGCCCACAGCCTCGTCCTGTCCCCGCCGCTGATCATGACCGAGGCCGAGGCCAAGGAAGCGGCATCGGCCCTGCGCGGTGTCCTGGAACGCACCGAGCCCACCGGCGAGATCCGCCCCGCCTGATGCCCGTCGGAGGCCCGGCCCATGCCGGGCCTCCCCGGACCGCTCCACCCGACACGGACCCCACACCGTCGCCGCGCCCGCACGCGCCCCTTCCGCAGTCCCCTCCCCTCCCAAGGAACTGCCCGTGTCTTCCGACCTCTCAGCACCAAGCAACGCGCAGGCCCAGCACGACGCCACCCCGCTGCGGCGCAGCCTGAAACGCTTCGACATCACCGCCATGGCCATCGCCGCGGTCATCTCCTTCGACACGGTGGGCCAGATCGCCACCGGGGGCGGCGAGGCCGCCACCTGGACCGCGGTCATCGCGGTCTTCTTCCTGATCCCCTACGCCCTGCTCTTCGCCGAGACAGGCGCGGCGTTCCCGCAGGAGGGCGGCCCCTACGTGTGGGTCAAACTCGCCTTCGGCCGCCCGGTCGCGGCACTGGCCACCCTCTTCTACTGGGTGACCAACCCGATCTGGCTCGGGGGATCACTAGTCTTCCTCGCGGCCGAGACCTGGGACGGCTTCGTCTTCTCGCTGGGATCGGGCACCTTCGCCGACTATGTCTTCAAGCTTTCGTTCGTCTGGATCGCCATTCTCACCGCCGTCGTGTCCCTGCGCCGCGGCAAGTGGATCACCACCGCCGGTGCCGCGATGAAGGTCCTGGCCCTGGCGCTGTTCACGTTGACCGCCGTGCTCTACGGGGTTGAGCACGGCTTCCGGGGCCTGGAGGACGCGCACTTCAGTCCGACGCCGGCAGGCTTCCTCGCACTCGTCCCCATCCTGCTCTTCGCCTACGTCGGCTTCGAGGCCCCCAACGCCGCCGGCGAGGAGATGCACGACCCGCAGCGCGACGTGCCCACAGCCCTGGGGCGCTCCGCAGCCGTCGCGGCATGCTGCTATCTGCTGCCGGTCCTCGCGCTCCTGGCTGTCGTTCCCGCGGACAAGATGACGGGCATCGGCGGATTCATGGAGGGCGCCCGACTCGTCTTCGGTGTCTACGGCGCGGCCTCCGGTCCTCTGCTGACCTGCGCCGGGGTGATGTTCGCGTTCGCCCTCCTCACCCAGGGCAGCGCCTGGATGATCGTCAGCGACCGCATGCAGGCCATGGCGGCCGCGGACGGCGGGTTCTTCTCGCGGTCGCTGGGCGCTTTCCACCCTCGGCTGGGAACTCCCGTCCGCACCAACCTGCTGTCCGGGGCGGTCGCGACCGTCTTCATGCTCGCCGCCATGCAACTCGCGGACGGTGACGCCGGAGCCGTCTTCGCGGTGGTCCTCACCGTGGCCGTCACCACTCTCCTGCTGTCCTACCTGGTGATCATTCCTGCCCTGGTGGCACTGCGGATCCGCAGGCCCGACATCACGCGCCCCTACCAAGTCCCCTTCGGGAACCGGGGCTTCATGGTGTGCGCCGTGCTGGTCTACGCCTGGATTCTCACCGGCTCCTGGTCCGCTCTCTTCCCCGGCGTCCTGGAAGGCCTCGTAGGGATCGACTATTCCTTCCAGGACACCTGGGGAGTGTCACGCCTTTCGTTCGAGGCGTTCACCCTCGGCACAGTGTGTGTGCTGCTGCTGATCGGGACCATCGGCGTGCGGGCCGCTCGCCGCAAGCGGAACTCGCCGACCGAGTCCGGCCCGGCCCACTCCTAGACGGCTCGGGGCAGATCGACCTTGATGTCGTCACGGCTGGTCTGCCCGGCTTCGCACCCTGTCGTCTCCGAGTTGCGGAAGACGGTCCCGTCCTGCGGCGAAGAAGCGTTGCGGACCCAGGTCCTGCGGGCGGTAGGCGAGGATCGCCCTGGCCGGTGCGCCGTCGCGGCCGGCCGGCCGATCTCCTGGTAGTAGGCGTCGAGAGAACCGGGGACGGACACGTGCAGCACGAATCGTACATTCGCCTTGTCGATGCCCATCCCGAACGCCGAGGTCGCCACGACCACGTCGAGTTCACCGGAGCTGAACCGGTCCTGGGTCTGGCGGCGTTCGGTGGGGGAGAGGCCCGCGTGGTAGCCGGCGGCGGACAGCCCGAGGCCGCTCAATTGCTCCGCATAGCTGTCCGCTGCCTTCCGTGTTCCGGCGTACAGGATTCCCGGCTTCTGCTCGATGGCCGCCCGCTCCACGACGAACCGCTCCTTGGCGGCCGCGTCCTGAAAGGCGGACACGTCCAGGTGGATGTTGGGACGGTCGAAGCCAGCCACTATCTCCACCGGGTCGTTCATGCCGAGACGTTCGGCGATGTCGCGTCGCACCGGGGCCGCCGCGTTCGCGGTCAGGGCGAGCACCGGCGGATTGCCGAGCCGCTCCCGCGCGTGCCGCAGCCGCGGGTAGTCCGGCCGGAAATCGTGCCCCCAGGACGATACGCAGTGTGCTTCATCCACCACCAGCAGCCGGGGACGGACGGCGGCGATCCGGTCTGTGACATCCGGTTTGGCGAACTGCTCAGGAGCGAGGAAGACCACGTCGACCGAAGAGGCACCGATGCGGGCCCATGCCGTCT
This sequence comes from Streptomyces arenae, assembly GCF_022343545.1. NCBI lineage: Bacteria > Bacillati > Actinomycetota > Actinomycetes > Kitasatosporales > Streptomycetaceae > Streptomyces > Streptomyces arenae. The sequence continues at coordinate 4,151 of NZ_JAKQYH010000033.1, read as the reverse complement.
CGTTGTCGCTCTGACGCTGCGCGGAGTTGATGGCGGCGGTGCGCAGCACGCCGGATGCCAACAGGCTCTGCATCTGGTCCCGCTGAAGCGCGATCAGCGGCGAGACGACCACGACTGGACCACCGAGCAGGACGGCGGGCACCTGGTACACGGCGGACTTGCCCGCGCCGGTTGGCATGACGGCGAGTACGTCACGCCCCTTCATCACGGCTTTCATCGCGGTCAGTTGGGCAGGACGCAACCGCTGCCAGCCGAAGACCCGACGCGCGGTGCCGCGCAGACGCCGGGACGTGAGTGTGAGCATCGTTCTCCTTGAAGCGTGAGCGTCCAACCGCTGGGTGTCTGGCGGCTACCCCGGTTCGCCGGAATATCGCCTCGCGCGATTCGGTCGCCCTTGACGAGATCTGAGGACCCGTCAGCTCGATGTGTGTCTCGTCGATCTTCGTGCAGGGGTGCGCGACATGCGGCTCTTCAGGGGAAGGGAGAGAAGATCACTGGCCGCGCGAGGCTCCGGGCCGAGGGTGTCCGCCGGGCCTGACCACTACGCCGACTGCTGTCAGGGCCAGAGCCACGACCACGCGGCCCGCTCGCTTCGCGCCGAGAGGAGACCATCCGAGCTGCCCGGCGAGGCACACAAGGCAAAGGTCGGCGCCGGGCCGCCTCCTGTGGCGGGTGCGACCCGGCGCGGTAACCGGAGGCAGGCTGAATGACGGGAGGCTGGCTCCGGTCACGTCATGGGTCTCGCCGGTGGTGCGGTGAGGTCAGGTAGTGCTGCCGGAGGAGTTCCTTACCGTAGTCGTTGCCGTTGGGGGTGCGGATGATGGAGTGGACATGCTTCTGGGTGGGGGTGCCGCCCTGGGTCGCGCCGTAGGCACCGGCCAGCGGACCCGGAGCCTGGCACTCGACCTCGACCCAGACGACGGGCGTCGTGGAGCAGGCCTTCGCCCTGCTCCACCAGTTCAAACGCCTCGCCGTCCGCTGGGAACGCCGAACCGAACTCCACGACGCCTTCGTCTTCCTTGGCCTGCTGCCTCATCTGCTGGAGACGGCTGAAGAAGCACCGACCATGATCATGGAACGAGCTGCTGGCTACACCTCACACCACTTACCCAGAGGGCCGGCCGCCTGCGTCTGGGTGAACTCGTGCACCAGGTTCCACGCTCGATCGATATCCAGGACAAAGGCGCCCGTGAACGCAGCGTGGTCGTCCATGATCGGCACTTCGACCTCGGCACCCGAGGGTACCGAGCCGTCTCCTACGAGCAGAGACATCCGCTCAGCGTCACTCATCAGATGGACGACCGCGTAATCATCTCGGAAGGCCAGGATCAGCACCGGGAACTCCCTGTCCAGCAACCGAACCTCGACGTAGCCCTGTCCATGCGAACGCAGGTCGTTGAAGCGGTCCGACAAATCCTCCACGTCTGAACGTCTCTTAACCGGATGGAACAGTCCGGAATCCGGCGACGTCGCCGCCCACACCACGCTCACCCAGACCCTCTTCCCCGCACAGGTCACTACCCCTACGCACCCGCCGCCACCGCCGAAGTCGGCTGCGACTGGTACGACAGCTTCCCCCTGCCAAACGGCAGCACCACCATGATCATGGGCGACGTCACCGGCCACGACCTACGCGCCGCCATCACCATGAGCCAGCTGCGCACCATGCTGCGCGGCATCGGCTGTGACCGCCAAGAACCCCCCGGGCGCATCCTGCACCGCCTCGACCTCGCGCACGAAATCCTCTATCCGCAGGCCACAGCCACATGCCTGTACGCCCTCCTCGACCAGGACGACGACGGCGGCTGGACGATCACCTACTCCAGCGCCGGCCACCCGCCACCCCTGCTGGTCACCCACGAAGGCGACACCCACTACCTCCGAGGCGGCCGCGGCCTTCTCCTCGGTGTCGACCCCAGCCTCCCGCGCCACCACGCCACCGAAACGCTGCCCGCCCGTTCCACCTTGCTCATGTACACCGATGGCCTCATCGAACGCCGTGGCGAAGACCTCGCCCAAGGGTGACCCGCCTACGACAACACGCCGCCGCCCTCGCCCGCGAAGACCTCGACACCTTCTGCGACGAACTCCTCGCCGGCATGGCCACCGACCACGCCGACGACATCGCCCTCCTTGTCGCACGAACCCCGACCAAGTCCCAGCGACTCACGTGCCCCCGACAGGCAGTCAGTGCCGCTGGCCGGTCTCGGACGACGGGAGGGCGAGCCGAACGGCTGCCCCGGCAAGCGCTACCTCGACTGGTCACGGTGCCACACGACGCCCTGGGGCCGCCTCCGGCGCCGGGCTGCTCCGCGGCCCGGTCAGGGCCGCCTCCGGCGTCCCGCAGCCTGCTATAACTTCCGACCGCGTAGCGGCCGGTGAGGTCGCCGAGCAGGACCAGGTCGGCGGCGGCCCTGGGGAGGGAGGCGAGTCCCTGCAGCGCGGTGTGGTGGCCTGCGACTGCCTCTGGCGGGGAGAAATCCGGACGTGGAGCCGACGGGGAGTAGTGCGGATGGGTTGTGGGGTGTGGCATTCTGGGGTCGTCCCAAGGACATGGACGCCACCCAGGCCCGCTAAAACCAGCGGTGGTGTCCGGAACCGACCTCCAATCGGTGCCAGCGAAGCCTCCAGGATTGCCGTCCTGGGGGCTTTCGTGCGCTCTGGCACCGGTCGGAGGCAGGCGTCACCATCGCGGCTCGACCGGAGACGCACGAGAGGCCTGCCAGAGTCGTCACCCTGGATCCGAACCGGTCAACGCCGGTCGCTCAAAGGGCAGTTTGGGAGGCCGATGCCTCTGACTGCCTCTGAGCGATCCAGGTCGAACCGGGGTCGAATCAGAGCGATTTCCTCTGACTGAGGCCTTTCCAACCTGGTTGCGTAGCATGTCGGTTGGTTGAGGACGGCGTTGAGGAAAAGGTGAAGCTCCTGGTAGATGGGTTGTCGACCAAGATCAACCTGTCCGCCCGGAGCTTCACGTGCTTGTCTACCCATCGGGGATCGATCTGTCCACCTCGACCCTGCGCTACTTGTCCGGCCTACTGAGAGCCCGGCGGCGTGAGCGCGGCACGCGCTGGCGCCGCCTGACCGCGGACCGACAGGCTCTGCTCGCGCTGGCTCATCTGCGCTGCGGGCACACGTACGCCCAGCTCGCGGCCGGCTTCGGGATTGGGCTGGCCACCGTCTACCGGTACATCGTCGAGGCGGTTGAGGTACTGGCTGCCCTGGCCCCCACCCTCCCGCAGGCCATGACCGTCGCCGCCGGCAAGGCATTCGTGATCCTGGACGGCACCCTGCTGCACATCGACCGCATTGCCGCCGACCGCCCCTACTATTCCGGCAAGCACAAGCGCCACGGCATGAACGTTCAGGTCATCGCCGACGCGTTCGGACGCCTGATCTGGGTGTCACCTGCCCTGCCAGGTGCCGTCCACGACATCAAGGCCGCACGCACCCACGGCATCATCGAAGCGCTCACCCAAGTCGGCATCCGGACGTGGGCCGACAAGGGATATCAGGGAGCCCAGGGGACGATCCGGGTGCCTTACCGGGGCCGCTGGAGCAGGCTCCCAGCCGGGAAGCGGGCGGTGAACTCCTCCCACGCCAGGATCCGAGCCGTCGGAGAGCAGGCCAACGCCACGCTGAAGAGCTGGCGGCTCCTGCGCAAACTCCGTTGCAGCACCACCCGCATCACCGACATCGTCAAGGCCGTCCTGGCCCTGCACCTCGTCACGGGAGCCTGAGATCGCTGCTGCCGGAGGCATGGACAAGGACATCGCCGCCATCAGCGACAGCAAGGGAGACCACTCACCGTGACAGATGTCAGAGTCACCTACGACAAGACCGTCAACGCAGCGTACGTATACCTCACCGAACCGCAGGCCCGCGTGAAGTCCGCGCGCATGTATCCCTGCGATCCAGTGGACGTCGACGGCATGATCAACCTCGACTTTGACGAGCAGGGCCGCCTCATCGGCATCGAGGTGTTGGCGGCCAGTTCGAAACTGCCCGAGTACCTACTCCAGTCCGCGAAGCGACTTGACACCGAAGGTGCATGACCAGCCGAGCACCACGCTCGCGGCGAACAGGTTGGAAAAGGCTCCTTGACTCGGTCATTGAAACTCCACCGACCTGTCGAAGCGTTCTCTGCGGGC
>NZ_JAKQYH010000055.1:0-91562 GCF_022343545.1 Streptomyces arenae | reverse complement strand
CGCGGTGCGGCTCGTGCGGCCACAGCAGCAGCGTCCCGCCGGCCGCCACCCCGCCGGCCAGCGCGACCACCAGCAGCCGCCGCAGCACCCGGCGCCGCCGGCCCGGCGGGCCGGGCTCCGCGAGCAACGAGGAACCGGGCCCGGACTGTCGGTTTTCGAGCGCGCACATGCCGCTCACTGTGCGTCAATACGACCACTGCGTCCGGGCGGCCCAAGGGCGGGCCCTGCGGGGTTCACACCGATGGCCCCGGGTGCGACGCTGTGATCATGAGCCGTATCGAAGCGCCTCGGGACGAGGCCACCAGCAACCTCACCGACCGGCTCCTCGCGGGCCTGCCGGCCGAGGCGGTCCTCGTCGACCCCGACGTGACCGCCTCCTACGCCAACGACATGGCGAGCTTCTGCCCGGCCGGCTCCCCGGCCGCCGTCGTGCTGCCCCGCACGGTCGAGCAGGTCCAGCACGTCATGCGCGTGGCCACGGAACTGCGCGTCCCGGTCGTCCCGCAGGGCGCCCGCACCGGCCTGTCCGGCGCCGCCAACGCCGTCGACGGCTGCATCGTGCTGTCCCTGACCCGGATGGACCGCATCCTGGAGATCTCGCCGGTGGACCGCGTCGCGGTCGTCGAACCCGGCGTCGTCAACGCCGACTTCTCCCGGGCCGTCGAGGAGCACGGCCTCTACTACCCGCCGGACCCCTCCAGCTGGGAGATGTGCACGATCGGCGGCAACATCGGCACCGCGTCCGGCGGGCTGTGCTGCGTGAAGTACGGCGTGACCGCCGAGTACGTCCTCGGCCTGGACGTCGTCCTCGCCGACGGGCGGCTGATGTCCACCGGCAGGCGGACGGCGAAGGGCGTCGCCGGGTACGACCTCACCCGGCTCTTCGTCGGCTCCGAGGGCTCGCTCGGTGTCGTCGTGCGCGCCGTCCTCGCGCTGAAGCCCAAGCCGCCGCAGCAGCTGGTGCTGGCCGCCGAGTTCGGCTCCGCGACCGCCGCCTGCGACGCGGTGTGCCGGATCATGGCGGGCGGCCATGTGCCGTCCCTGCTCGAACTGATGGACCGGACGACCGTGCGGGCCGTCAACGAACTCACCCACATGGGGCTGCCGGAGACCACCGAGGCGCTGCTGCTCGCCGCGTTCGACACCCCGGACCCGGCCGCGGACCTCGCCGCCGTCGGCCGGCTCTGCGAGGCCGCGGGCGCCACCCAGGTGGTACCGGCCGACGACGCCGCCGAGTCCGAGCTGCTCCTCCAGGCCCGCCGCTCCTCGCTGATCGCCCTGGAGAAGGTCAAGGGCACGACGATGATCGACGACGTGTGTGTGCCGCGTTCCCGGCTCGGCGACATGCTCGAAGGGGTGGAACGCATCGCCGGCAAGCACGGGCTGACCATCGGGGTGGTCGCCCACGCCGGCGACGGCAACACCCACCCCACCGTCTGCTTCGACGCGCAGGACCCCGACGAATGCGCCCGCGCCCGGGAGTCCTTCGACGAGATCATGGCCCTCGGCCTGGAACTCGGCGGCACCATCACCGGCGAACACGGCGTCGGCGTCCTGAAGAAGGAGTGGCTGGCCCGGGAGATCGGGCCGGTGGGCGTGGAGATGCAGCGGGCCGTCAAACACGTCTTCGACCCGCTGGGCATCCTCAATCCCGGCAAGCTGTTCTGACCCCATCCGCGGACGCCCTCACCGGGCGAGCAGCTGGTCGAGCGCGTCGTCGATCCCCAGCCGCGCGCCCTCCGTCCCCGGCGGCACCGCGCGCAGCGTCCGCTCCAGCCAGGCGGACACCTGAGCGGTCGGCGCCTCCAGGAGGGCGTCGCCGTCGGGTGAGCTCAGGGCCATCAGCACCACGCTGCGGCCCTCCGACCTCGTCGGCCACACCCGCACGTCCCCGTGCCCGCTCGGCCGGAACACCCCTTCCACCAGCAGGTCGCGGGCGAACGTCCAGTGGACCGGGCACTCCGAGTTGATGTGGAAGCCGACGTGGACGGCGTAGGGGTCGGCGGAGCGGTAGCTGAGCCGGGCCGGGACCTGGATGCTCCGCTCGGGGGACAGGATGAGCCGCAGCTCCAGTTCGCGTTCCACCACGGTGTGATGCATGACGTCCGTTTCCTCTCTCGATCAGTCGTACGATCCCCCGTCGGGTCCTCCGCCGGGCCTGTACGAGTGGAGAGCGGCCGGGGCCGCGAGCATTACGCGGGTTCCGGGAAATTTTTTTCCGATGTGGTGAAGGGGGTGCACAGGGCTGCCCGGAAAGGGGCGGGTCCTGCGGGACTGGCGGTGACGGGCACCCGCGTCTGATAGATGTGGAGGCTCCCACACGACCCCCGAGCAGATACGGGACGACGGACATGAGCGCCCCAACTCCGGCACCCGGTGACGAACGGCCCCGCGAGGGCTACTACCCGGACCCGTCCATCCCCGGCTACGTCCGTTACTGGAACGGTGCCGCGTGGGTGCCGGGTACCAGCCGTCCGGCCCCGGCCGCCGGTGAACCGCTCGCCCCGCCGACCGGTTCCCGCCCCGCGGCCGCCGTCGAGGAGACCGGCCCGCACTTCTTCGACGAGGACCCGCAGCCGCCCGCGGCCTCCGGCTGGACGGCCGAGGGGACGGCCTGGGGCACGGACCCGCGGTCGGCGCTCTCCGGCCCGGAGGGTACGGCGTCCACCCCGCCGGCGGACCGGGGCGACGTCGACTCCGGCGGCACGTTCGTCTTCCGCAGGCCGACGGTCGGCCCCGCGGCCGGCCGGCCCCCCGTGGACGAGGGCACGATGACGTTCCGCCCGATCCGCGGCGAGGACCCCCCGAAACCGGCCGCGGGCGCACAGGGCGGCGCAGGTGCGGATGGAGGTGCCGGGGGTGCGGCGGCAGGCGGGGCCGGCCCGGCGGGCGCGTCCGGGGCACGCGGTCACGGTACTCAGGGAGCGGCCGGTTCGGCCGGTTCCGGTGGTGCGGGTGGTTTCGGCGCTCAAGGCGCGGCCGGTTCCGGTGGGTTCGGTGCGCAGGGGCCCGTTGGCGCGCCCGGCGCGGTAGCGGCCGGTGGGCCCGGTGCCGCGGCCGGTGCCGCCGGTGCCGGACGGCCCGGTTTCGGGGCCGGGAAGGCCGCCGCGGAACGGGCGGCAGCGGCCCAGCCGTTGCCCACCGGCCCCGCTGCCGCCGGTGCCGTCGGCGCCTCCCAGGCCGTCGCCCCCGGCGTGCCCCCGCAGTCCGCCGCGCCGCAGCCCGTGTCGGCCGCTCCCGCCGCTCCCGCCGGTCCCATGGCCTCCGGCTCCGGCGGCGGGCAGTCCTCGTGGCCCCAGCAGGTGCACCAACTCGCCGGTGACCAGCAGGTCGCCCCCTGGAAGCCGCCGGTGGAGGACGTCTTCCAGGCGGCCGCCCGGCGCCAGGCCGCGGCCCGCCCCGCCGGGCTCGGCAGGCGGTTCGCCGCCCGGCTCGTCGACAGCCTGGTCGTCGGCATGGTGACCGCGGCCGCCGCCGTCCCGTTCGGCACCAAGGCCGCCGACCACGTCCAGGACAAGATCGACGCGGCGAAACTGTCCGGCCGTACCGAGACCGTCTGGCTGCTCGACGGCACCACGGGCCTCTACCTGGGGATCGTGCTCGCCGTCCTGTTGGCCGTCGGCGTCCTCTACGAGGTGCTGCCCACCGCCCGGTGGGGCCGCACGCTCGGAAAGAGGCTGTTCGGCCTGGAGGTACGGGACATCGAGGGCCACGAGCCGCCGGCCTTCGGCGCCGCGCTGCGCCGCTGGCTGGTGTACACCGTGCCGGGGCTGCTCGGCATCGGGGTCGTCGGTGTCGCCTGGTGCCTGTTCGACCGGCCCTGGCACCAGTGCTGGCACGACAAGGCGGCGCACACCTTCGTAGCGGGAACATGACCCGTACGGCGGCTCGCCGGATGCGGGCCGGGCCGCCTCGCGGTCCACTCGGGCCATGAGCACCGAACCGCCCCCGCCGCCGCCGGGCTCCGGAGAGCCGCCGGAGGAAGACCCGTTCAGGAAGCAGCCCCCGCCGCCCTCCTACGGCGGCGGCCCCTACGGTGCGGGCGGCGGCGGCCCCTATGGAGGCGGCGGTCCCGGCGGCGGCCCCTACGGAGGCGCGGGTCAGGGCGGCTACCCGGCCGATCCGCTCGCCGGGATGCCGCCGCTCGCCGACAGCGGCAGGCGCACCCTCGCCCGGATCATCGACATGGTCCTGGTGCTCATCGTGGTCTGGTTGCTCACCTGGGCCTTCGGGGTGCGCGAGTACGAGGTGAACGGCGACAAGGTCCAGGTCGGCAAGTCCCTCGCGCAGTCGATCATCGCCGCCGTCCTGTTCGTCGCCTACGACACCCTGCTGATCGCCAAGTCGGGCCAGACCCTGGGCAAGAAGTGGCTCGGCATGCGGGTCGCCAACCTGAACGACGGCGCCACGCCCTCCACCCAGACCTCGCTCGTCCGCGCCCTGGTGCTCTGGCTGCCGTTCGCGTTCTGCTGCGCCTGTGTCTGGACGGTGATCTGCGGCGGCTGGAGCTTCTTCGACAAGCCGTACAAACAGGGGCTGCACGACAAGGCCGCCAAGACGGTCGTCGTCAGTACGAGGTAGCCACGAGGGGGCCACGGGCGGTGCCCGGAGGGGGGCGCACAGCAGCCGGCGGGGCCGTCAGTCTCACGGCCCCGCCGGCTTCCGCTGCGTGGTGCGCGTCAGGGCGCGGTGGGCTCCCGGACGGGTTCGGCCGCGGCGGCGGCCACGGTCTCCCGGTGCACGGGGAACCGGATCTCGGAGAGTGCGGTGGAGGCGGGCTCGGACCGGGCGACCGTGCGCGGCCGGGGAAGCGGGACCGTCATGGCCACCAGCAGTCCCAGACCGAGCGCGGCGAGCGCGATGACCGCGATCCCGATGCCCGAACTCGTCTGTGACAGCAGCAGCATGGCGAGCGTCGAGCAGATCACGGTGCAGGAACCGTAGACGAGCTGTGCCGGGGTCGGACGAGGCATGGCAATCGTGTCCTCGGGAGATGTGGAGGTGAGACGGGTAGCCGGCCTGGCATTCCACCGGCTTCCGGACGTTCCACCATTCGACTCTATTCGCGTGTGTGCCCGAGCGGAACGTCCGGTAAGCGTGACCTAACCCACGGTACCGGTGCACAGGGGGCGCACGGACGCATGGGTCTCGCCCACTGGATGCATATGCGCGCCGGTTATCCATGTCCGGCTCCGCTCCGGAGTGTCCGTAAAGCGAACTTCTGCTCCGCATACTGGAGTTGAAGTGTCTGAGTCAAGGTCTGTCTTTTCTCGTAAACCAGTAGTCAAATGTCGTCACTTGAATCGACGCGTTGATCGTGCGTGCACGGACCCCCAACCACCACCCGGTCCCCTTCCGTGCGCGCGGCGCGGGGGAGGAACTCAAGTGACCAGCAGACCCTGGACGTTCAGAGCACTCGCCGTCGGCGTGACGCTCGCGACCGCCTCCGCAGGTTTCACCACCTTCGCGGTCGCCCAGGCCGCGACCCCGGCGAAGAGCGCCACCGTCGACCGGCACGACCCGTCGGCGAAGCAGGACGAGCACGACCTGGACGGCCCGCTGAGCAAGACCCAGTCGGCCCAGCGCCAGGAGGCCCTCGACCAGGTCATATCCGGTAAGGCCCAGGTCAAGGACCGTGACGGTTCCAAGGTCGTCCAGCTGAAGAGCAAGAAGGGCGACAGCAAGTACGTCGAGCTCGGCCGCGAGAAGACGGACAAGATCTTCACGATCCTGGTGGAGTTCGGGGACCAGACGGACCCCCGGTACAACGGCACGGCCGGCCCGCTGCACAACCAGATAGCCCAGCCGGACCGCACCAAGGACAACTCCACGGCCTGGCAGGCGGACTACAACCAGCAGCACTTCCAGGACCTCTACTTCGGCACCGGCAAGAACACCGAGTCGCTGAAGAAGTACTACGAGAAGCAGTCCTCGGGCCGCTACTCGGTCGACGGTGAGGTCACCGACTGGGTCAAGGTCCCGTACAACGAGGCCCGTTACGGCAACAACGCCTGCGGCTCCACCACCTGCTCCAGCGTCTGGAACCTGGTGCGCGACGGCCTGAACGCCTGGGTCGCCGACCAGAAGGCGGCCGGCGAGTCCGACGCCGCGATCAAGGCGGACCTGGCCCAGTACGACCAGTGGGACCGCTACGACTACGACGGCGACGGCAACTTCAACGAGCCGGACGGCTACGTCGACCACTTCCAGATCGTGCACGCCGGCGAGGACGAGTCCGCGGGCGGCGGTGCCCAGGGCACCGACGCGATCTGGGCGCACCGCTGGTACGCCTTCGGCACCGACGCCGGCGCCACCGGCCCCGCGGACAACAAGCTCGGCGGCACCCAGGTCGGCGACACCGGCATCTGGGTCGGCGACTACACCATGCAGCCGGAGAACGGCGGCCTCGGCGTCTACGCCCACGAGTACGGCCACGACCTCGGCCTGCCGGACGAGTACGACACCGACGGCGGCGAGAACTCCACCGGTTTCTGGACCCTGATGTCCTCCGGTTCCTGGCTGGGCACCGGCAAGGAGGCCATCGGCGACCTGCCGGGCGACATGAACGCCTGGGACAAGCTCCAGCTGGGCTGGCTCGACTACGACGTGGCGAAGGCGGCCACCAAGTCCCGCCACAAGCTGGGCGTCGCCGAGTACAACACCAAGAACAAGCAGGCCCTGGTGGTCTCGCTGCCCGACAAGGCGGTCACCACCACCGTCGTCACCCCCGCCCAGGGCTCGGCCCAGTGGTGGAGCGGCAGCGGCAACGACCTGAAGAACACGCTGACCCGTGACGTCGACCTCACCGGCAAGTCGTCCGCGACGCTCTCGCTCGACGGCTGGTACGACATCGAGGCGAACTACGACTACCTCTACGCCGAGGTGTCCACCGACGGCGGCGCCAACTGGACCGCCCTGGACGGCACGGTGAACGGCGCGGCCATCCCGCGCGACGGCAGCGACAAGCCGGCGCTCACCGGTTCGATCGACGCGTACGCCAAGCTGTCGTACCCGCTGGACGCCTACGCGGGCCAGAAGATCCAGCTCCGCTTCCGCTACCAGACCGACGGCGGGGTGGCCCTGAAGGGCTTCGCGGCCGACGAGATCGCGGTGACGGCCGACGGTTCGACCGTCTTCTCCGACAACGCGGAGTCGGCGGACGCCGCTTGGACCGCGTCCGGCTTCTCCCGGATCGGCGCGTCCTTCACCAAGGACTACGCGCAGTACTACATCGCGGAGAACCGCCAGTACGTGTCGTACGACAAGACCCTCCAGGTCGGCCCGTACAACTTCGGCTTCTCTACGACCCGTCCGGACTGGGTGGAGCACTACCCGTACCAGAACGGCCTGTTGATCTGGAAGTGGGACACCTCCGAGGCGGACAACAACACGCACACGGGCGACGGCGGTCACCCGGGCACCGGTCTGATCCTTCCGGTCGACTCCCACCCGGCGCCGCTGAAGTGGTCCGACGGCACGCTGATGCGCAACCGCGTCCAGGCCTACGACTCGCCGTTCAGCCTGTACGACACCGACGGCATCACGCTGCACAAGGCGGACGTCGCGACGAAGATCAAGGGCTCGCGCGGGGTGTCGGTCTTCGACGACCACGCCAGCACCTACTACGACGCGTCGAACCCGGCCGCCGGCGTCAAGATCACTGACACCAACACCAAGATCAAGATCGTCAAGGAAGCGCGAGACGGCTCGACGATCTCCGTCCAGGTGGCCCCCGCAGTGAAGTAGTTCGCATTACCGCAGGTCAGAGACGTATCGGCGGCGACCCCTTGGCGGGTCGCCGCCGATCGTGTTTAGGTGCGTCCTGTGGATTTCTTATTGACACCGACGTGCACGGGGGTGTGACCGTATGACCGCAGGAGGGTTCTGCAAGCTGCCGAACGGCATGGTGGTGGTGGCGCTGAATCTGCCCAGTCCGACCACCGCGGACGGCTCGTCCGCCGTGCGCGTGCTGGTCCACGCCCAGAACCGGGCCCGGGCCCTGACCAGGCTCCGCAACCTCGGCATGCGAGCGGTCTACCTGCGGGGCAACGCCGCCCCGCCGACCCCGGACGAGATCACGGCCGTCCTCCACCACCCCGACGGCCTCATATGGCGAACAACCCCTGACAACGGTGTCACCCCCCTGGAACTCTGGAGACCCATCAGATCCCTCCTCCGAAGATCAGCAGCGGCCTAACGCCCCACCAGGGGCGCGGGGAACTGCGCGACCAGCCCCCACCGTCCCGCACGTGCCCACCGGCCGGCTCGGCACCGCCGGAGTCCACCGCCGTGGCTGAGCGCCGCCGCGGCGGAATCCAGGGTGACCGGTGGGATCCAGATGATCGGCGGAATCCGGGGTGGCCGATAGGAGCCGGGATGAGCGGCGGAAACCCAGGGGCGCGGGGAACTGCGCGACCGGCCCCCACCGCCCCGCACGTGCCCACCGGCCGGCTCGACACCGCCGGAGTCCACCGCCGCGGCTGAGCGCCGCCGCAGCGGAATCCAGGGTGACCGGCGGAATCCAGATGATCGGCGGAATCCGGGGTGGCCGATAGGAGCCGGGATCAGCGGCGGAAACCCAGGGGCTGGGGAACTGCGCGACCGGCCCCCACCGCCCCGCACGTGCCCACCGGCGGGCTCGGCACCGCCGGAGTCCACCGCCGTGGCTGAGCGCCGCCGCGGCGGGATCCAAGGTGACCGGTGGAATTCAGGGGCGGCTAGACCACCGGCTTGCCGGTCAGTTCTACGCCTGCCTCGCGGAGCTCCTCCAGGGCCCGCTGGGTGGTCGCCTCGGCGACGCCCGCCGTGAGGGCAAGGAGGACCTGGGTGCGGAAGCCCGCTTGCACGGCGTCCAGGGCCGTGGCCCGCACGCAGTGGTCCGTCGCGATGCCCACCACGTCCACCTCGTCGATCTTGCGGGCGCGCAGCCACTCCGCCAGCTTCACCCCGTTCTCGTCGGCGCCCTCGAACCCGCTGTACGCCGCCGCGTACGCCCCCTTGCTGAACACCGCGTCCACCGCGCCGGAGGCGACCGCCGGGGCGAAGTTCGGATGGAAGCCCACGCCCTCCGTGCCGGCGACGCAGTGCGCGGGCCAGCTGTGGACGTAGTCGGGGTTGTCCGCGAAGTGGCCGCCCGGCGCAATGTGGTGGTCGCGGGTCGCCACCACGTGGCGGTACCCGGCCGGCGCCTGCCCGATCAGCTCCGTGATCGCGGCGGCCACGTCGGCGCCCCCGGCCACGGCGAGGCTGCCCCCTTCGCAGAAGTCGTTCTGCACATCGACGACGATCAAGGCGCGGCGCATGGTGGAGTCCTTCGGATTCGGTATCGGGTTGTGTCGAAGGGAGAGACGCGCGACGAGGGCGTGCGGGTCCGGCCTGAACCTCCGAGCGTAGAGAGTTACGGGGGCGTAGGGGAGGGGGCCTTACAGGGCGCGTACGCGGGCACCCGCTCTAGCTACCCGAGCGCCCCTGGACGTACTCCGTCGGGATGACCGGTTCTCCCCGGGAGAGCTGGGTCGCGGAGAGGGGCAGGTTGGCCTTGGCCGCCGCATGGCGTGCGCGGGGCGCGTCCAGGGGCTCGCGCGCGACCACCTCGCCGGACTTCACCAGTTCGACCAGGAGCTGCCGGTCGGCCAGCGCGGCCGGCACCTCACCGGTGCCGACGACCTCGGCCTCCGCCACCCCGTCGGCGTCCAGCCGCCGCGCGGCCCACTTACGCCCCCCGACCGACGTCTTGCCGCCGGTCGACTTCTTCGCCACCGGCACCAGCGGCGCGTTCGGGTCGGCGGACTCGGTGCGCGCCACCAGCTTGTAGACCATGGAGCAGGTGGGGTGCCCGGAGCCGGTCACCAGCTGGGTGCCGACGCCGTACGCGTCCACGGGCGCCGCGGCGAGCGAGGCGATGGCGTACTCGTCGAGGTCGGACGTCACCACGATCTTCGTGTCCGTCGCGCCCAGCTCGTCCAGCTGCTGGCGCACCCGGTGGGCGACCAGCAGCAGGTCACCGGAGTCGATCCGGACGGCGCCCAGCTCGGGCCCGGCCACCTCCACGGCCGTACGGACCGCCTCGGCGACGTCGTAGGTGTCCACCAGCAGGGTGGTGCCCCGGCCGAGCGAGTCGACCTGGGCGCGGAAGGCGTCCCGTTCCCGGTCGTGCAGCAGGGTGAAGGCGTGGGCGGAGGTGCCGACGGTGGGGATGCCGTAGCGGAACCCGGCCGCCAGGTCGGAGGTGGTCGCGAAACCGCCGACGTAGGCGGCGCGGGAGGCGGCGACGGCGGCCAGCTCGTGGGTGCGGCGGGCACCCATCTCGATCAGCGGGCGGCCCCCGGCGGCCGAGGACATCCGGGAGGCGGCGGCCGCGATCGCCGAGTCGTGGTTGAGGATGGAGAGGATCACGGTCTCCAGCAGTACGCACTCCCCGAAGGACCCCTCCACCCGCAGGACCGGCGAGCCCGGGAAGTAGACCTCGCCCTCGGGGTAACCCCAGATGTCGCCGCTGAAGCGGTAACCGGCCAGCCACTGGAGGGTGGGGCCGTCGACGATCCCGCGCTCCTCGAGGAAGCCGAGCACGTCCGCGTCGAAACGGAAGTTCCGGACCGCGTCAAGGACGCGTCCGGTGCCCGCCAGCGCGCCGTAGCGACGCCCTTCCGGCAGCCGCCGGGTGAAGACCTCGAAGACGCTGTGCCGCTCGGCGGTGCCCGCCTTCAGGGCGGCCTGCAGCATCGTCAGCTCGTACTGGTCCGTGAAGAGCGCCGTCGAGGGGACGTCCACCGGCAGCCCAAGGTCCGCTGTGTTCATGACTACGGATGCTACACCCCTTCGCGTCAGTGTGACGATTTATGGCCCGCGTGGCAGCATGGGCCCTGTGACGTCACCCGCTCCCGTAGAGATCGAACGCACCGAGTCGGCGGAGGAGGTCTTCGCCGTACCCGAGCCCGACGTCCCGTGG
Organism: Streptomyces arenae; assembly: GCF_022343545.1. Taxonomy (NCBI): domain Bacteria; kingdom Bacillati; phylum Actinomycetota; class Actinomycetes; order Kitasatosporales; family Streptomycetaceae; genus Streptomyces; species Streptomyces arenae. Next base: position 80,614 of record NZ_JAKQYH010000055.1, on the reverse strand, counting down.
ATCACGATCGTGCACAACGATCCCGTCAACCTCATGAGCTACGTGACGTACGTCTTCCAGACGTACTTCGGCTATCCCAAGGACAAGGCCACCAAGCTCATGCTCGACGTCCACCACAAGGGCCGGGCGGTCGTCTCCAGCGGCACCCGCGAGGAGATGGAACGCGACGTGCAGGCGATGCACGGCTACGGCCTGTGGGCCACCCTCCAGCAGGACCGGAAGTAGCCCCCGGGAAGCGGCCCCCACCACAGCCTCGACGAGCAGCCAGGCTCCCCGACCAGGACCGGAAGCAGCGAACCCCCTCCATGCCAGGAATCTTCGAACCGCTCCCCGGCGGCGGCGCGGCCGTCGCGCTCGACGACGTCGAGATCTCCATCATCCGGTCGCTGGCCGTCCAGCTCCTGGAGCTCATCGGCCCCGGACCCGCCGAGGACGCCCCCGACGACCCGCTCGCCGAACTGTTCAACGAGGGACCCAGTGAGGCCCCCGCCGACCCGGTGCTGCGCCGGCTCTTCCCGGACGCCTACTGCGACCCGGAGCGGGTCCCGGACTCGTCCGACGAGGCCGCGGAGCAGCAGGCCCACTCCGCGGAGTTCCGCCGCTACACCGAGAACGACCTGCGGGCCGGCAAGCGGGAGAGCGCCCTCGCGGTGATCCGCTCCCTGGACGCGCTCGCCCCCGTGGAGGAGAGCGGCGCGGTCCTGGAGCTGGCCCCGGGCGAGTCCCGGCAGTGGCTCGGCGCCCTCAACGACCTGCGCCTCGCCATCGGCTCCCGCCTCGACATCACCGACGAGGACGACACCGACCTGCTCTACCGGCTCCCCGACGAGGACCCGCGCAAGCCGATGGTGATGGCGTACCTGTGGCTCGGCGGCCTCCAGGAGACCCTGGTCGCCACCCTGATGCCGTAGTCCCCGGTGCCGCAGTCCCCGATGTCGTAGTCCCCGATGCCGTAGTCCGAGCCCCTTATGCAGTAGAAGATCCGGATTTCGTGTTCGCTCAGAGGACGCTCAATTCCGGATAACGATCCCGTCACCGATGCGGCCGCTTATGCCCTTTTCGGCCACACTTTGTCCGCTTCTTCCTGTGGTGTGCGCCACAATGCCTCTCGGCGGATCCCGGTGATCAATGTTGCGGGCGTGATAAATCTTCACGACCGCCCGGCGGACACACCACCCATGTGCCGTCCGGGTGCGCCACCGAACCGGCCACCACCGGTAGGCACCGCTCCATCAATCCGGGGGGATCGAAACCCGATCCGAGGCCGACGAGAGGCCCGGTTCGGCATGGAGAAAGGCGCACACCACACATGACCTCCGCTCAGGTCGACACGTCGGAGAAGGACTCCGGAGCCTCCGGGGCCGCCTCCGAAGCTCCCGAAGAGGGGTACGAGCGCGGACTCGGCAGCCGCCAGGTCCAGATGATCGCGATCGGCGGCGCCATCGGCGTCGGCCTCTTCCTGGGAGCCGGGGCGAACATCGCCAAGGCGGGACCCAGCCTGATCCTGATGTACGCCCTCGCCGGCGCCATCATCTTCTTCATCATGCGGGCCCTCGGCGAGCTCCTGCTCTACCGGCCCGTCTCCGGCTCCTTCGCCGAGTACTCCCGCGAGTTCCTCGGCCCGTTCTTCGGCTACTTCACCGGCTGGACGTACTGGCTGATGTGGGTCGTCACGGGCATGGCCGAACTGACGGCCGCCGCGATCTACGTCCACTACTGGTTCCCGGCCATCCCCCAGTGGGTGACGGCCCTGGTGTTCCTGGTGGTGCTCTTCGGGGTCAACCTGATCTCCGTGAAGGTGTTCGGAGAGCTGGAGTTCTGGTTCTCCATGGTCAAGGTCACCGCCCTGATCGGCATGATCGTGATCGGCCTCGGTGTCCTCACCTTCGGGTTCAGCTCCGCCGGTGACACCGCGTCGGTCGCGAACCTCTACCAGTTCGACGGCTTCTTCCCCAAGGGCGTCGGCTCCTCCCTGATGACCCTCCAGGGCGTCATGTTCGCCTACCTCGCGGTCGAGCTGGTCGGCGTCACCGCCGGCGAGTCGGAGGACCCCGAGAAGACCCTCCCCAAGGCGATCAACACGCTCCCCTGGCGCATCGCCCTCTTCTACGTCGGCGCGCTCACCGTCATCCTCTGCGTCGTCAAGTGGACCGAGTTCGCACCGGGCGTCTCCCCGTTCGTGGCAGCCTTCGCCAAGATCGGCATCCCGGCCGGTGCCGGCATCGTCAACTTCGTCGTGCTGACCGCCGCCCTGTCCTCCTGCAACTCCGGCATGTACTCCACGGGCCGGATGCTGCGCACCCTCGCCGACAGCGGTGAGGCACCGGCCGTGTTCAAGAAGCTGTCCGCGTCCAAGACCCCGGCGTTCGGCGTCACGGTCTCGGTCCTCTTCATGGGCATCGGCGTGGTCCTCAACTACGTCGTCCCGGAGAAGGCGTTCGGCTACGTCACCTCCATCGCCACCGCGGCCGGCATCTGGACCTGGCTGATGATCCTGGTCAGCCACGTCCTGTACCGCCGCGCGGTCGACGCGGGCCGGCTGCCGGCCTCCTCCTTCCCGGCGCCCGGCGGCGCGGTGTGCAGCTGGATCGCCATCGCCTTCCTGCTCTTCGTGACCTGCCTGATCGCGTACGACGCCGACTCCCGGGTCTGCCTCTACGTGATGGCCGGCTGGGCCGCGGCGCTCGGCGTCGGCTGGCAGGTGCTGAAGAACCGCAGTCCCGAGGTCACCGAGCGCCGCGAGCGGGCGCCGGAGAAGGTGAGCTGACCACCCCCCTCCCGGACGTCCGGCCACAGGGAGCACTCGTGGCGCTCCCTGCGGCCGCCGCTCAGGGCGTCCGGCATCTGGGCCGTCCCGTACCACCCACCGGTACGGGGCGGCCCTTCTGCTTATCCTGGCGACCATGCTGACCATCACCCAGGCCCTCGTCGACCAGATCGTCGCCCACGCGCGCAAGGACCACCCGGACGAGGCGTGCGGCGTCGTCGCCGGGCCGGCCGGCTCCGACCGCCCCGAGCGCTTCATCCCGATGCTGAACGCGGCGATGTCCCCGACGTTCTACGAGTTCGACTCCGGGGACCTGCTGAAGCTGTACCGCGAGATGGACGACCGCGACGAGGAGCCGGTGGTGATCTACCACTCCCACACGGCGACGGAGGCGTACCCGTCCCGGACGGACATCTCGTACGCGAACGAGCCCGGCGCCCACTACGTCCTCGTCTCCACGGCGGACACGGACGGCCTCGGCGACTTCCAGTTCCGCTCGTACCGCATCGTGGACGGCGAGGTCACGGAGGAAGAGGTCGCGATCGTCGAGGCCTACTGACGTTCCCTCCGCTGTCCGGACGGTGGTCACCCGCGGGCCGGTGGGGGCCGGTCGCGCGGTTCCTCGCGCCCCATCATGTCGGCCACGTCCCGCCTGTCTCGAAGTTCGGTCGGAATTCGTCCATCATGCGGAATCACATTCCGAATCCGGGGGCGGGAATCGATACGATGACCCCATGGTTTTCCATGACGTGAGCGAGAAGGCGCCGGGCAGCATGCTCGTGGCGCGGCTGCACGTCGACCTGTGCAGGCTGAACAGCGCCATCTGTTGACGTCACCCCTGCCGCCGTACGGCCGTGAGCCGCGGCGTGCCGCTGCGCGCCCACCCACCCAGACTTTCCGACAGGAGCCCTGAGCCATGGCCATCGAGGTCCGCATCCCGACCATCCTCCGCCAGTACACCGACGGTCAGAAGGCGGTGGAGGGCAGCGGTGACACCCTCGCCGACCTCTTCAACGACCTCGAGACCCGGCACGCCGGCATCCACGCCCGCATCGTGGACGACGGCAAGCTCCGCCGCTTCGTGAACGTGTACCTGAACGACGAGGACGTCCGCTTCGTCGACGGCATCAACACCAAGCTCTCCGACGGCGACACCGTGACGATCCTGCCGGCCGTCGCCGGCGGCATGGCCTGAGATCGGCATGCGGTACGACTCCCCGCTGGCCGCGGTCGGCAACACCCCCCTGGTGTGCCTGCCGCGGCTCTCGCCGTCCCCCGAGGTCCGGATCTGGGCCAAGCTGGAGGACCGCAACCCGACCGGCTCGGTCAAGGACCGCCCCGCCCTGCACATGATCGAACAGGCGGAGAAGGACGGCCGGCTCACCCCGGGCTGCACCATCCTGGAGCCGACCTCCGGCAACACCGGCATCTCGCTGGCCATGGCCGCCAAGCTCAAGGGCTACCGGATGGTCTGCGTGATGCCCGAGAACACCTCGCAGGAGCGCCGTGACCTGCTGGGCATGTGGGGCGCGGAGATCATCTCCAGCCCGGCGGCCGGCGGCTCGAACACCGCCGTACGGGTGGCCAAGGAGCTGTCCGCCGAGCACCCGGACTGGGTGATGCTGTACCAGTACGGCAACCCGGACAACGCCGGTGCGCACTACGCGACGACCGGTCCCGAGATCCTCGCCGACCTGCCGTCCGTCACGCACTTCGTCGCGGGCCTCGGTACGACGGGCACGCTGATGGGCGTCGGCCGCTATCTGCGCGAGCACAAGCCGGACGTGCGGATCGTCGCCGCCGAGCCGCGGTACGACGACCTCGTGTACGGGCTGCGCAACCTCGACGAGGGCTTCGTGCCCGAGCTCTACGACGCCTCGGTGCTCACCACCCGCTTCTCGGTCGGCTCGGCGGACGCCGTGACCCGGACCCGGGACCTCCTCCAGCAGGAGGGCATCTTCGCGGGCGTCTCCACCGGGGCCGCGCTGCACGCCGCGCTCGGCGTCGGGAAGAAGGCCGTACAGGCGGGCGAGAGCGCGGACATCGTGTTCGTCGTCGCCGACGGCGGCTGGAAGTACCTGTCGACCGGTGTCTACACTGCCGCCACCACCGAGGAAGCCATCGCGACCCTCCAGGGTCAGCTCTGGGCATAGCCCTCATCATGTACGCGCCAACCCCCTCTCATGAGGGGGCCAAGCGCCCTCTACGGGCCAGTAAAGATCTTCGCCCGGGGGAACCGACTTCGGCGGAACCCCGTTAGGTTCTGCTCCGTCCTGTCATGCCACGCTCATCGGCATCCCAGGGTGTTCGAAGTGTCATGCTCATGACTGCGCACTCTGCCGCCGCTACGCGCGTCACGGGCCTGCCTTGTAACCCCACCGATGGAGGCAGTACCCCATGCGTGAATCACGACGGAGCGTGCGAAGACTCCTCGCCTTCGCCTTCCCCGCGCTCGCCCTGGCCGTCTCCGGTTTCGTCGCGGCCCCGGCCGCGCAGGCGCAGGCGACCGCCGCCCACCCCGTCCAGGCCGCCCAGACCTCCCGGGCCACCCAGAACGCCAAGGCCCTGACGGACCCCGCCCGGCAGGCCGTGCACAGCACCGGCAGGGCCGGGCAGAAGGTGCCCACCGAGCACCTGTGCGCCACCGCCGCCAAGCCCGGTGAGGCCAACTGCTTCGCACAGCGCCGCACCGACATCAAGCAGCAGCTGTCCTCGGCGCTCGCCGCCGCCCCCTCCGGCCTGAGCCCGACCAACCTGCACAGCGCCTACAACCTGCCCTCGACGGGCGGCTCCGGCCTGACCGTTGCCGTGGTCGACGCCTACAACGACCCCAACGCGGCCTCGGACCTCGCCACTTACCGCTCGCAGTACGGCCTGTCGGCGTGCACCGTCGCCAACGGCTGCTTCAAGCAGGTCAGTCAGACCGGTTCGACGACCTCGCTGCCGACGAACGACTCCGGCTGGGCCGGCGAGGAAGCGCTCGACATCGACATGGTCAGCGCGGTCTGCCCGAACTGCAACATCATCCTGGTCGAGGCGAACTCCGCCACCGACTCGGACCTCGGCACCGCCGAGAACGAGGCCGTCGCGCTCGGCGCCAAGTTCGTCTCCAACAGCTGGGGCGGCTCCGAGTCCTCCTCGCAGACCAGCGAGGACACCTCGTACTTCAAGCACCCGGGTGTCGCGATCACCGTCTCCTCCGGTGACAGCGCCTACGGCGCCGAGTACCCGGCGACCTCCCAGTACGTGACCGCCGTCGGCGGCACCGCGCTCTCCACCTCCTCCACCACCCGCGGCTGGACCGAGTCGGTCTGGAAGACCAGCTCCTCCGAGGGCACCGGCTCCGGCTGCTCCTCCTACGACGCGAAGCCGAGCTGGCAGACCGACACCGGCTGCACCAAGCGCATGGAGGCCGACGTCTCCGCGGTCGCCGACCCGGCCACCGGTGTCGCGGTCTACGACACCTACGGCGGCTCCGGCTGGGCGGTCTACGGCGGCACCAGCGCCTCCTCGCCGATCATCGCCGGCGTCTACGCCCTCGCGGGCACCCCGGGCTCCAGCGACTACCCGGCGAAGTACCCGTACTCCCACACCGGCAACCTGTACGACGTCACCAGCGGCAACAACGGCTCCTGCTCGACGTCGTACTTCTGCACCGCCGGAACCGGCTATGACGGCCCGACCGGCTGGGGCACCCCGAACGGCACCACCGCCTTCGCCTCCGGCACCAGCACCGGCAACACGGTGACCGTCACCAACCCGGGCAGCCAGTCCACCGCCACCGGCTCCTCGGTCAGCCTCCAGATCTCGGCGACGGACAGCGCGAGCGCCACCCTCACCTACAGCGCGACCGGCCTGCCCACCGGCCTGTCCATCTCCAGTTCCACCGGCCTGATCTCCGGCACGGCGTCCACCGCGGGCACCTACAGCACCACCGTCACCGCGACCGACTCCACCGGCGCCTCCGGCTCGGCCTCCTTCACCTGGACGGTCAGCACCAGCGGCGGCGGCTCCTGCACCTCGTCCCAGCTGCTCGGCAACAACGGCTTCGAGTCGGGCAACACCACCTGGACCGCCTCCAGCGGCGTCATCACCAACTCCAGCAGCGAGTCGGCGCACGGCGGCTCGTACTACGCCTGGCTCGACGGCTACGGCTCCACCCACACCGACACGCTCTCCCAGTCGGTGACCATCCCGTCCGGCTGCACCAACACCACGTTCACCTTCTACCTGCACATCGACACCGCCGAGACCACCACCAGCACCCAGTACGACAAGCTGACGGTCACCGCCGGTTCGACCACCCTGGCCACGTACTCCAACCTGAACGCGGCCTCCGGGTACGTGCAGAAGTCCTTCAGCCTCGGGTCCTACGCGGGCTCGACCGTCACCCTGAAGTTCAGCGGTGTCGAGGACTCCTCGCTCCAGACCAGCTTCGTCGTCGACGACACCGCCGTCACGACCGGCTGACCCGTCGAAGTGACCGGATCCCGCCCCCGGAAGCCGTCCGGGTGCGGGATCCGTATGACCGGGGGATACGTCATACCGGCACCAAGGGTCCGTTCCCCGACGGAAAGGCGGACACCCCATGCGCCGTACGACGTTCCACCGCGCGTCGCTCGCCGCGGCGACGCTGCTCCTGCTGGCGGGCTGCGGCTCGCAGGGCGGGGGCGGCGACAAGGGCAGCGGCGCGGTGTCCCCCTCACCGACCGCGAGCCCGACCGCGAGCCCCAGCGCGAGCGCCACCCCGAGCGCCGGCGGCTCCTCCGCCGGCTGCACGCCCGTGACCTCCGAGCTCACCGCCGCGGACCGGGGCCGTACCTACTGCCTGGCCAAGGACGGCACCGTCCGGATCACCCTGGCCGGTACCGAGCAGCGCCCCTGGACGAAGATCACCGCGGGTGGCGACACGGCCGCCCTGAAGCCCATGAACTACGGGATCATGCTCCGCGGCGGTGACGCCGGAGCCGCCTACCAGGCGGTCGCCGCCGGCACCGTCACCCTCACCGCCACGCGCCCGCTGTGCGCGCAGCCCACGGCACCCGGCCAGGTCTCCTGCAAGGCCATCGAGGAGTGGCACGTCACCGTACGGGTGAACTGAGCGGGTGAAGAAGTGAGCCGGTGGAGAAGTGAGCGGGTGAAGAACCGAGCCGGTGAACCGAGCCTCACCCGGCCAGGTGGCGCACCTGGTCCCACAGCACCGGGTCGACCACGCCCACCCGGCGCCGGAACTCCCACACCGCGACCTCGCGCAGCTCGTCCGTCTCCAGGAAGCTCGGCCGGCCCTGGGCGTCCCCGACCGAGCCGGGCGGCAGCGGGATGACCCCGGCGCGCTCGTCGTGGTACTTGCTGGTGATCTTGGCGACGGTCGCCCGGTTGCCGCGCACCGCCAGCACCAGACACGGCCGGTCCTTGCCGCCGGGAGCGTCCTCGTAGGGCACGCTGGCCCACCAGATGTCCCCCGGGTGCGGCCGTCCGGTCCCCGGGCGGGTCCCCCGCGGGCGGCCCGGCGGGCGCGTGCGCTGCCCGCGCGGCCGGTGCCCCCTGCCCCAGCCGTCGACGAGCGTGGCGACCAGCGCGAGCAGGACCACCGCCGCGAGCGCGAGCCACCATGACGTGTCCATACGACGACGTTACCGGCGCGAGATAATCGACGCGCGCCCTTACGCGATCCTGATGCGCCCTCGGTCCAGCCGAACCGGTGACAGCACAGGTGAGTTCGCCCACAACGGCCCCTGGCGGAGGAGCGACCGGCTCTTTTGCGCCTTACGCTCGACAAACCGCACGACCCCCGCTCACCTCGTTTCCCGACTCCATTTCCCGGTCCGCCCGGGTGTCCCGCCAACGGAGGTTTCTGCTTCATGAAGCTCACCGTCGTCGGCTGCTCGGGGTCGTTCCCGTCCGCGGAATCGGCCTGCTCGAGCTACCTCGTAGAGGCCGACGGCTTCCGGCTGCTCCTCGACATGGGCAACGGCGCCCTGGGCGAGCTGCAGCGCCACTGCGGTCTCTACGACCTCGACGCGATCTTCCTGAGCCATCTGCACGCCGACCACTGCATCGACATGTGCGCCTACTTCGTGGCGCGCTACTACCGCCACGACGGCGGCCCGTGCCCCCCGATCCCGGTCTACGGCCCCGAGGGCACCGAGCACCGCCTCACCACGGCCTACGCCGACACCCCCACCGCCTCCTCGATGAGCGAGGTCTTCGACTTCCACACGGTCAAGCCGTCCACGTTCGACGTCGGCCCCTTCACCGTGCACACCGAGCGGGTCCGGCACCCCGTGGAGGCGTACGCCATCCGCGTCGAACACGCCGGTAAGTCACTGACCTACTCGGGCGACACCGGGGTCACCGACACGCTGGAGGTGCTGGCCCGGGACACCGACCTGTTCCTCTGCGAAGCCGCGTTCACGCACGGCAAGGAGGACATCCCGGACCTGCACCTCAACGGCCGCCAGGCCGGTGAGACCGCCGCCCGCGCCGGGGCCCGCAAGCTGGTCCTCACCCACATCCCGCCGTGGACCGACCCCAGCGTCAACCTCACCGACGCCCGCGAGGTCTTCGACGGCCCGGTGGAACTCGCGGTGCCGCGCGTGACGTACGAGATCTGACAGCCGTACCACGGAGTTCAGGACCGTGAGTACGGCGAAGGCGTGAGTACGGCGAAGGCCCCCGCAGCCGCCGGGCTGCGGGGGCCTTCGTCATGACTCATGCCGAGGCCGGACCACTCACGCCTTCGTGAGGTCCTCGATCTCCTCCTCGGGCTCACGGCCCGGAGTGGGGAGGTTGAAGCGGACGATGGCGAACCGGAAGACGAAGTAGTAGACCGCCCCGAACACCAGGCCGATCGGGATGATCAGCCAGGGCTTGGTCGCCAGGTTCCAGTTGAGGATGTAGTCGATGACACCCGCGGAGAAGGTGAAGCCCGCGTGCACCCCGAGCGCCCAGGTGATCGCCATGGACAGGGCGGTGAGCACCGCGTGGATCACGTACAGCAGCGGCGCGATGAACATGAACGTGAACTCGATCGGCTCGGTCACACCGGTCACGAAGGAGGTCAGCGCCATCGACATCATCATGCCCAGCACGGCCGCCCGGCGCTCCGGGCGGGCGGTGTGCGCGATGGCCAGGGCGGCGGCCGGCAGACCGAACATCATGATGGGGAAGAAGCCGGACATGAACTGACCGGCCGTCGGGTCACCGGCGAAGAAGCGGGTCAGGTCACCGTGCACGACCACGCCGGCCGAGTTCTTGAAGTCGCCGATCTGGAACCAGGAGACGGTGTTCACGAACTGGTGCATGCCGACCGGGATCAGCGCACGGTTGATCAGACCGAACAGACCCGCGCCGAAGGCGCCGAGACCGGTGATCCACTTGCCGAAGTCGGAGATGCCGTTGCCGATCGGCTCCCAGATCAGGCCGAAGAAGACGCCCATCACCGTGCCCACGAAGGCCATGATGATCGGGACGAGCCGGCGGCCGTTGAAGAAGCCGAGCCAGTCCACCAGCTTGGTGCGGTGGAACCGCTGCCAGACCACCGCGCCCAGCAGACCCATCACCAGGCCGCCCAGCACACCGGGGTTGTTGTACGTAGCGGCTATGTCCGCGCCCGCCTGGACCTTCGCCTCGGTGACCGGGAACGCCTTCAGGACGTTGCTGTAGACCAGGAAGCCGACCAGCGCCGCCAGCGCGGTCGAGCCGTCCGCCTTCTTGGCGAAGCCGATCGCGACACCGATACAGAACAGCATCGGGAGGTTGTCGAAGATCGCGCCACCCGCCGTGGCGAAGACCGCCGTGACCTTGTCGGGCAGGTGCAGCTTGTCATGGATGTCCTGCTGACCGAAGCGGAGCAGCAGACCGGCCGCCGGCAGCACGGCGATAGGGAGCTGAAGACTGCGGCCGACCTTCTGGAGGCCCTGGAACAGTCCGGATCCCCACTTCTTCGTGGGGGCCGCCGTTGCGGTGGCGGTAGTCATACTTCCTCCATCGGTGGTGGTCTACACCACTCAGTGGTGTAGACCTGTTGTACACGATGGGGGGCTTATAAGGAACCCGTCAATTCCGCAACCGGAGAACTACGCGCTGTACGCCTTTCGGACACGCGCTGCTCAGGCCTTCGTGACGTCCTCCACCTCGTCCTCCGGCTCCCTCCCCGGCGTCTTCAGGTCGAACCTCGTGATGGCGAACCGGAAGATCGCGTAATAGACGGCCGCGAAACCCAGGCCGATCGGAACGATCAGCCAAGGCTTCGTCGCCAGCCGCCAGTTGATGACGTAGTCGATCAGCCCCGCCGAGAAGCTGAACCCGTCGTGCACCCCCAGCCCCCACGTCACCGCCATCGACACCCCCGTCAGCACCGCGTGCACCGCGTACAGCAGCGGCGCGATGAACATGAACGAGTACTCGATCGGCTCGGTGATGCCCGTCACGAACGACGTCAGCGCCACCGACAGCATCAGACCGCCGATCTCCTTGCGCCGGTGCGGCCTCGCGCAGTGCGTGATCGCCAGCGCCGCCGCCGGCAGCGCGAACATCATGATCGGGAAGAAACCCGAGGTGAACTGCCCCGCGTCCGGATCGCCCGCCAGGAACATGTTGATGTCGCCGTGCACCGTCTGCCCGTCCGGCGTGGTGTAACTGCCGAACTGGAACCACAACGGCACGTTCAGGAACTGGTGCAGCCCGATCACCAGCAGCGCCCGGTTCGCCACCCCGAACACGCCCGCACCCCACGACCCCGCGTCCCGCAGCCACTGACTGAAGCTCTCCAGGCCGCTGCCGACCGGCGGCCACACCCACAGACACAGCACCGCGAACCCGATCGCCACGAACGACATGATGATCGGCACCAGTCGCCGCCCGTTGAAGAACCCCAGCCAGTCCACCAGCCGCGTCCGATGGAAACGGGCCCAGAAGTACGCCGTCAGCAACCCCAGCGCGATCCCCCCGAACACCCCCGGGTTCTGGAACGTGAACGCCGACACCGAACCGTCACGCACCTGGCAGCCGATCCCCGGCAACTCCTTCGAACCACCAGGACAGCCCTGCGGGAACTGGTGCAGCACCCCGTAATAGACGAGGAACCCCGCCACCGCCGCCAGCGCCGTCGAACCGTCCGCCTTCTTCGCCATCCCGATCGCGACCCCGACACAGAACAGCAACGGCAGCCCGATCGACCCGTCGAGCAGCGCGCCGCCCGCGCCCTTCATCACCTTGGACACGTCCGTCCAGCCCAGCCCCTGCTCCCCGAACACGTCGGGCTGCCCCAGCCGGTTCAGGATCCCCGCCGCCGGCAGCACCGCGATCGGCAGCTGAAGACTCCGCCCCATCTTCTGCAACCCCTGGAACAGGGCGTGCCACCGCTCCCGCGCGGGACTGACCGTGCTGTCGGCGCTCTCGGCACTCATCGCGCGTCCTCCGGGCCGCTCGGCTGCACCGCAGGGGGTTTGGCGACCGCCCGCCCGCTGGTGTAGACCAGTCGGCGACGGTTCCGCCGCGGTGCTCGCCATCATTCGGCACCCACGGCACGACCGCTCGCAAAGATGGGCCAACTGTGGGTTACTGCGACAAAGCGGTTCGGATCAGGGAGAAAGAACATGGCCAGCAAGGCTGAGAAGATCGTCGCCGGCCTCGGCGGAATCGACAACATCGACGAGATCGAGGGCTGCATCACCCGGCTGCGCACCGAGGTGCACGACGCTTCCAAGGTCGACGACGCCGCCCTGAAGGCCGCCGGCGCCCACGGCGTCGTCAAGATGGGCACCGCCATCCAGGTCGTCATCGGCACCGACGCCGACCCGATCGCCGCGGAGATCGAAGACATGATGTGAGCGTGAGCCCACCCGCTCACTCCCCAGGGGCTCTTCCCACCACAGGGCAGAGCCCCTTCTCACGCTATGGATAGGCTCGTCGTCATGTCACGCATCGACGGCCGCACACCCGAACAACTCCGCCCCGTCACCATCGAACGCGGCTGGAGCAAGCACGCCGAAGGCTCCGTCCTCGTCTCCTTCGGCGACACCAAGGTCTTCTGCACCGCCTCCGTCACCGAAGGCGTCCCGCGCTGGCGCAAGGGCAGCGGCGAGGGCTGGGTCACCGCGGAGTACGCCATGCTGCCCCGCGCCACCAACACCCGCGGCGACCGCGAGTCCGTCAAGGGCAAGATCGGCGGCCGCACCCACGAGATCTCCCGCCTCATCGGCCGCTCCCTGCGCGCCGTCATCGACTACAAGGCCCTCGGCGAGAACACCATCGTCCTCGACTGCGACGTCCTCCAGGCCGACGGCGGCACCCGCACCGCCGCCATCACCGGCGCCTACGTCGCCCTGGCCGACGCCGTCACCTGGGCGAAGGAACGCAAGCTCGTCCGGGCCGGCCGCCAGCCCCTCACCGGCACCGTCGCCGCCGTCTCCGTCGGCATCGTCGGCGGGATCCCGCTCCTCGACCTCTGCTACGAGGAGGACGTGAAGGCCGAGACCGACATGAACGTCGTCTGCACCGGCGACGGCCGCTTCGTCGAGGTCCAGGGCACCGCCGAGGCCGAACCCTTCGCCCGCGACGAACTCGACGCCCTCCTCGACCTCGCCGTCGCCGGCTGCACCGACCTCGCCGCCATCCAGCGGGCGGCCCTCGAATCCGCCGCGGCGGAACGGTAAAGGAAACCAAAAAAGCCGAGGCAACCCGGGCGGCCGCCCCAGCGTCCCTATGACTACGGGCGCACGGCACGAACAACCGTGCGCCCGGCCAGCCGTCAACGGGGAGGGAACACATCCATGGCCGCCAGCCGACGCCGAGGCCGTCGCACCAGCACCGCCATCGCCGCCGTAGCCGCGACCACCGCGCTCACCGCCGCCCTGCTCACCGGCTGCGACACCGTCGACAAGGCCCTGGACTGCGTCCAGACCGCCGACTCCATCGCCGACAGCGTCACCGAGCTCCAGCAGGCCGTCGAGAACGCCGCGAACGACCCCACCCAGGCCGACACCTCCCTCGACGCCATCCAGCGGAACCTGAAGAAAATCGGCGACAGGACCGACGACACCGACGTCAACAAGGCCGTCGACGGCCTCCAGAAAGCCGTGGACAACGTCCGCACCTCGATCAGGAACGGCGACTCGACCCCCGACGTCACCCCCGTCACCGACGCGGCCGGCGAACTCACCAAGGTCTGCACGCCGTAACCGGCCGCCGTGGCACTTGCGATACTGCCACCCATGACCACGACGCCCCGCCTGATCCTCGCCACCCGCAACGCCGGGAAGATCACCGAGCTCCGCGCCATCCTCGCCGAAGCGGGCCTGCCCCACGAACTGGTAGGCGCGGACTCGTACCCCGACATCCCCGACGTCCGGGAGACGGGCGTCACCTTCGCCGAGAACGCGCTCCTGAAGGCCCACGCCCTCGCCCGCGCCACCGGCCTGCCCGCCGTCGCCGACGACTCCGGCCTCTGCGTCGACGTCCTGAACGGCGCCCCCGGCATCTTCTCCGCCCGCTGGGCCGGCCGCCACGGCGACGACAAGGCCAACCTGGACCTGCTCCTCGCCCAGCTCTCCGACATCGCCGACGAACACCGGTCCGCCCACTTCGCCTGCGCCGCCGCCCTGGCCCTCCCGGACGGCACGGAACGCGTGGTCGAGGGCCAACTCCGCGGCACCCTCCGCCACACCCCGTCGGGCACGAACGGCTTCGGCTACGACCCGATCCTCCAGCCGGAGGGCGAGACGCGGACGTGCGCCGAGCTGAGCCCCGCAGAGAAGAACGCGATCAGCCACCGGGGCAAGGCGTTCCGGGCGCTGGTGCCGGTGGTGCGGGAGCTGCTGGGCTGAGAAACGGGAGAGGGGCCGCCCAGATGGACGGCCCCTTCTTTGGGTGCGGTCGGTGGGACTCGAACCCACACGGGATTTCTCCCACGGGCACCTAAAACCCGCGCGTATCGCCTATTTCGCCACGACCGCACCAAAACGGACATTTCTCAGAGCTGCCGTTTTGCTTCGCTCAGTGTACGGGGCTACGCCTTTCGGTGTGTGCCTCCTCGGCACCAGGTGCTCGTGGCCGCATGGCAGTTCGGGCACAGCAATCGCAGGTTCTGCTGCCGGTCGTCGCTCCAGTCCCCGTTGATGTGATCGACCTCCAGCGTCATGGGCTTGTCGAGCCAGACGGGACCGACTCCGCATTCGGCGCACTCCTCGGGCACGCCGACCTCGCGCAGAGCGCGGCGTAGTAGACAGGTCTTGGTCCGGCGCCTTCCATCGTGCTGGAGCAGAATTTCTTCGGCGCGCTTGGCGGGGACCATGCCGGGCTTGCCGCACTGGTGCGCCTGACCCAGGAAGTGCTCCGTTGCCAGGTGCTCCTCGGCGACCCACTGACGTAGTAGGGCGCGTTGTCTGCCGCTGTCGGGACGCCCAAGGGCGCGTAGCGCCCCCGCGATGGAGGTCGACCCGGCGACAGCCGTGCGTAGTTCGTGGCCTGTGGGGCGCGGCAACCTGCGCCAACGGCTGAAGTGTGAGACGTCGATGTCGAAGTGTGCGAAGCGCCGCATCAGGTAGCGATCGAGTTTGGCGTAGGGGCGCGTACCAAGGAAGGCGATGACCTCGTCGATGTTGGAACACTGTGCGGCTGCCTCGGCCAGCTGCTCCCGTGTGTACCGCTTGCCCCCGTTCATGAAACCCCACCTTTGCCACGGCCACGATAGTTGTCCGTCGTGGAGTGGCAGTTGGGGCACAGCAACCGCAGGTTCTCGATCCGGTTGTCACGCCAGTTGCCGTCGATGTGGTCGACCTCCAGTGGGAGCCGGTGTCCCCGCCAGACCGCCTCCGTACCGCACTGGGCGCAGCGCTCCGGCACGCCCATCGCTGTCATCGCCCACCTGAGCCGGTCGCTCGGGATGCGCCGGGCGCAGTCCTTCTGCTGCTCCACGAGTAGCCCATCGGGGGTCCGCGGCCGCCACGGCTTCCCCTGTCGCGTCGGCACCTGGAAATGCGAGGTGCCGATCCCGTACGCCCTGATCCGCCGACTGATGTGCGTGTGATGCCCGCCCACCACGTCCAGCCCTAGCCTGCGCAGCACCTCGCACATGTTCGTCGACGCCGCCACCGCCTCCTCCAGCACCTCCCGCGTCCACTTCACTCCCTCCCGCTCGAAGTGCGACACGTCCACACCCAGCTTCTTCATCCGCTCGTACACGTACCGCCGTGTCGAACTCCGCGGATCCACTCCCAGCCTCCCCAGCGCCTCCGACAACGTCCGCGCCCCACGAGCCGCCTCCTCCAGCCGCTCCCTGGTGTACGCACTGGCCCCCATCGAGCCCCCCTCCGTTCCGGCCGCGTGTTCGCCGCTCGTACGGAGTAACGGGTCGTTTGTCGGAGAGTCACGTCCGGAAGATGAGGAACGGCTCACACCAGGTGACCCGGTGTGAGCCGTCAGTGGTGGATCTGGGGGCCGTCAGATGGCCAGGTCTTTGATGATCTTGGCTACGTGGCCGGTGGCGCGGACGTTGTAGAGGGCTTTTTCGACCTTGCCGGTCTCGTCCACGATGATCGTGGAGCGGATGACGCCCAGGTAGGTCTTGCCGTAGTTCGTCTTCTCGCCGAACGCGCCGTACGCGTCCAGGACCTTCTTGTCGGGGTCGGCGAGGAGGGTGACCTTGAGGTTCTCCTTCTCGCGGAACTTGCCGAGCTTCTCCGGGGCGTCGGGGGAGATGCCGAGGACGTCGTAGCCGGCGTCGGCCAGGAGGGAGAGGTTGTCCGTGAAGTCGCACGCCTGCTTCGTGCAGCCTGGTGTGAGGGCCGCCGGGTAGAAGTAGACGATGACCTTGCGGCCCTTGTGGGCGGAGAGGGACACCTCGTTGCCGTCGGCGTCGGGGAGGGTGAAGTCGGGGGCTACGTCCCCGGGCTGGAGTCGCTCGCTCATCGGTCTAGCGTAACGGGGGGTCCTGACATGGCGACCGTGGCGAGAACTGACAGACTGTCCAGAACATGCAGTACGGCAGACTTCGGAGGGCCTACGGTGGCGGAGACGTCGGACACCAGAACCCCGGCGCAGATCGAGGCGGACATCAAGCGCCGCCGCGACGTGCTGGCCGAGACGCTGGACGAGATCGGGGTGCGCGTGCACCCGAAGACCATCGTCGGCGACGCGAAGGCCAAGGTCGCGGCCAACGTGGATCACACCCTCGGACGTGCCTACGTCCAGGTCAACCGGGTCGTGAGCGATGTGAAGGCCCAGTTCGTGGACGAGGAGGGCGCGCCACGGCTCGAGCGGGTCGTGCCGGTCGCCCTCGTCGCCGTGGGCGTGGTCGGGCTGCTGGTCTTCAGCGGCACCCGGCGGCGTAAGAGCTGACCAGAGGCAGGTAGGTTCAAAGGCGTGAGCGCCAAGAGAGACGAGCAGAGCAGCCAGCACGACAAGCTGCCCATCCGGATGCTGCACGACCGGGTTCTGGTCAAGCAGGAGACCGGGGAGGGCGAGCGCCGGTCGGGTGGCGGCATCCTGATTCCCGCCACGGCGGCGGTCGGGCGCCGGCTGGCCTGGGCCGAGGTGGTCGCGGTCGGTCAGAACGTCCGGACGGTGGAACCGGGCGACCGGGTGCTGTACGACCCGGAGGACCGTGCCGAGGTCGAGGTGCGCGGTGTGGCGTACGTGCTGATGCGGGAGCGCGATCTGCACGCGGTCGCCGCCGACCGGTTCGAGGGCTCGGAGGACTCGACCGGCCTGTATCTGTGATTCGACGGTAGAAAAGGGCTGGTGACTGCGGTCACCAGCCCTTTTTGTCGTTTCTTTGCTACCTTCGAAGGAGCCCGCCCGACGAGACGCGCCGTACCGGGACCGTGGGGGCCGCCTGGCCCGAGCGACAACGCAAAGACGACGCACCCCGTTCGCAACACGTCTCGGAGGTGTCCGTCATGGCCTGGGTCCTGCTCGTCGTCGCCGGTCTGCTGGAGGTCGGCTGGTCCGTCGGCATGAAGTACACGGACGGGTTCACCCGGCTGGTGCCCAGTCTGCTCACCGGCGGCGGGATCGTCGCCAGCATGGTGCTGCTGTCGTACGCCGCCCGGTCCTTGCCCATCGGCACCGCGTACGGCGTGTGGGTGGGGATCGGGGCGGCGGGGGCGGCGGTGTTCGGGATGGTGGTGCTGGGGGAGCCGGCCACCGCCGCCCGGATCTTCTTCGTGTGTCTGCTGCTGGTCGCCGTGGTGGGACTCAAGGCGACCAGCGGTCACTGACCGCCGCACCGGTCACCCCGGTGCGGCCGCGCCGGTCACCCGAAGCCGAAGCCGCCGTTGTCGCCCGCCGTGGTCCCCGTCGAGGTGCCGGAGTCGGTGCCCGACGTGGTCGTGCCGGTACTGGTGCCGTCGGTCGTGGTGCCGGTGGAGGTGCCCGAGTCGGTGCCGGACGTCGTCGTACCGGTGCTGGTGCCGGAGGCCGTACCGCCGTCGGTGGTACCGGACGTGGTGGAGCCGTTCGTCGTGGCGCCGCCGGTGGTGCCGCCGTTGCTCTGGTCGCCCCCGGTGGTGCCGCCGTTGTCCTGGCCGCCGTCGGTGGTGCCGCCGTTGGTCTGGTCGCCGGTGGTCCCGCCGTTGTCCTGGCCGCCGGTGCCCGGGGTGGCCGGGCTCCGGGTGGCCGGGGCCTCGGTCTCGGCGCCCGCCTGGAGGTCGAGGTCGAAGGCGAAGGGCGCGGTGCCCTTCAGGGCGGCCTTGGTGTACTGCGCCCAGATCTCGGTGGGGGCGCCGCCGCCGTTGATGCGGGCGAGGCCGAGCGCGCCGTACAGCGACTTGTGCTTCGCGGTGACCGGGTCCTGGCCCATCACGGAGACGACGGTGGCGAGGTCGGGGGTGTAGCCCGCGAACCAGGCGGCGTTGTCCTCCTCGGCGGTGCCGGTCTTGCCGGCCGCCGGGCGGCCGGCGGCCTGGGCGGCGGTGGCGGTGCCGTTGTCGACGACGCTCTGCAGGATCGACGTGGTGGTGTCGGCGGCCTGCCGGCTGACGGCCTGGGTCGTCTTGGACTCCGGCAGCTTGATCTCCTCCGTACCGTCCTTGGTGATCTTCTCGACCATGGTGTACGTGCCGTGCCTGCCGTGGTTGGCGAGCGTGGCGTACGCCTCGGCCATGTCGACGACGCTGGCGGTGGCGGTGCCGAGGGCGATGGAGGGGTACGGCTGAAGGTCCGGGGTGTCGGCGGGCAGGCCCAGGCCGATCGCGGTCTGCTTGACCTTGGACGGGCCGACGTCTACGGCCATCTGCGCGTACACCGAGTTCACGGACAGGTCGGTGGCCTTGCGCACGGTGATCTGGCCGTACGACTTCTCGTCCTCGTTCTCCGGTGCGTAGGCGCCGCCGGACCAGCCCTGGACGGGACGGCTGTTGGTGCCGTCGTAGTAGGTGTTCGGGGTGATGGTCTGGCCGGACTGGGTGGTGGAGCCGTTGTCGACGGCGGAGGCGAACACGAACGGCTTGAAGGTGGAGCCGACCTGGAAGTCGCCGCGGGTCGCGCCGTTGGTGTACTGCTTCACGTAGTCGATGCCGCCGTACATGGCGACGAGCTTGCCGGTCTTCGGGTCGACGGAGGCGCCGCCCGCGCGGACGTAGTTGTCGACCTTGTTGTTCTTCTTGTCCAGCTTGGAGATCAGCTTGTCGTCGACCGCCTTGACGAAGGCGTTCTGCTTGTCCTTCTCCAGGGTGGTGGTGATGCGGTAGCCGCCGGCCTCCAGGGAGTCCGAGTCGACGATCTTGTTCTTGATCAGGTAGTCGTTGACGGCGTTGACGATGTAGCCGCGCTGCCCGGACATGCCGGTGGAGACGGTCTGCTCCTTGGGCATCGGGAACTTCATGCCGGCCCGTGCGGACGCGCTGAGCCAGCCCTTCTTGACCATGCCGTCCAGGACGTAGTTCCAGCGGGCGACGGCCGCGGCCTTGTTCTCGGGGTGGGCGACGACGTCGTACTCGCTGGGCGCGTTGACGAGGGCGGCGAGGTAGGCGGCGCGGGCCGGGTCGAGGTCGGCCGCGTCCTTGCCGTAGTAGGCCTGGGCGGCGGCCTGGATGCCGTAGGCGTTACGGCCGAAGTAGCTGGTGTTGAGGTAGCCCTCCAGGATCTGGTCCTTGGACTCGCTGCGGTCCAGCTTGATCGCGACGAACACCTCCTTCACCTTGCGGGTGACGGTCTGTTCCTGCGCGAGGTAGTAGTTCTTCACGTACTGCTGGGTGATCGTCGAGCCGGACTGGGTGCCCTTGCCGGTCGCGGTGTTCCAGGCGGCGCGCAGCATCGCCTTGGGGTCGACGGCGGACTCGGTGTAGAAGTCGCGGTCCTCGGCGGCGAGCACGGCGTGCTGGGCGTCCTTGGACACCTGGGCGAGGGTCACGTTCTCCCGGTTGACCTCGCCGTCGCGGGCGAGCTGGGAGCCGTCGGCGTACAGGTACACGTTGGACTGCTTGATGGCGAACGCGTTGGCCGCGGGGATCTTCACCATCGAGTAGCCGAGGAAGAACAGGCCGATCAGCAGCAGGGTCCCGAGGACGAAGGTGCCGAGCACCATCCGCCAGGTGGGGATGATCCGGCGCCATCCGGTCCGCTTGGGCCTCTTCATCTTCTTCGCGCCCCCCTTCGGGTCCGGGCCGGTCGTGGGCGGCTCGGACCCGGACCCGGACCCGGATCCCGACCCGGATCCCATGGCCGCGGTGGGCGCTGCCGGCTTCGGCGCCCGGATCGCCGCGAGTTGCCGTGTCTGCGTGTCCTGCCCACCCCCAGCCGCCCCGGCCGCCCCAGCTGCCCTGGCCGCCCCAGCTGCCCCGGCCGGAGCCGCCTTCGTCGTCCCGCCGGCCGGCGTGGCCGGCTTCGGCTTGTCGGCCCTGACCGCGGTGAGCCGCTGCGTGTGCGCGTCACCGCCCGCCGCCCCCGGTGCCGCCTTGGCACCCCAGGTCACGGCCGCCGGGGGTCTCTTCGTCTCCCCGGCCGCCGTCGCCGACGAGGGCCTGCGGGCCCCCGGCACGACCGGCGGCGTCTTCCCGGCCTCGGCGGCGCCGGACGGCGTCTTCCCGGCCTCGGCCGCGCCGGACGGTGTCGCCCCCGACCCGCTCGTGGCGGACGGCGGTTCTCCCGGCCCGCTGCTCGTGGCCGGTGGTGGTGTCTTCGCCTCCTCCGGCGCCGCGGGCGGCTTCGTCTGCTTCTCCCCGGCCGCAGCCGGCGGCTCCGTCGGGCCTCCGCCGCCCTGGTTCGGCTGTTGCGGCTGCGGCTCGTCGCTCATGTCGTGCACGGACTCCTGTTTCGCGTCGTACGTTCTCTCCCGTACGACCTCGTACGCTTCTGCGCCCCCTGATGAAGACTCTCGCACCGCGCGTTCCGTTCCCGGATTCCGGCACGCTTCGGTCACGGAAATTGCGTGGCCTGCGGTGTCGCCGGCGCAGTAGGCTCCTGCGCTTCGGTGTCGGGCGGTCCGGGAGGTCGGTTGGCGTGGGCGCGGGACGGTTGTACACGGCCGTCGCGGCAGGGGGTTTCCGACGGTACGCGACGTACAGGGCGGCCACCGCGGCCGGGGTGTTCACCAATACTGCCTTCGGGATCATTCTCGTCTACACGTACTTGGCGCTGTGGGACGAGAAACCGCACCTCGGAGGCTATGACCAGACGCAGGCCGTCACCTATGTGTGGCTCGGCCAGTGCCTGTACGCGACGCTCGCCATCCAGGGCGGGGGTGTCGAAAAAGACCTGATGGAGCGTATCCGCACGGGCGCGATCGCGATCGACCTGTACCGTCCGGCGGACCTTCAGCTGTGGTGGCTGGCGACGGACCTGGGCCGTTCGCTGTTCCAGCTGCTGGGCCGGGGCGTGATCCCCTTCCTGTTCGGTGCGGTGTTCTTCCCGATGACGCTGCCGTCGGACGCCGGAACCTGGGCGGCCTTCCTGGTCGCGCTGCTGCTGGCGATGGTCGTCAGCTTCGGTATCCGCTACCTGGCGGCGCTGAGCGTGTTCTGGCTGTTGGACGGCATGGGCGTCAACCAGGTCATGATGATCACGGGGATCTTCTTCTCGGGGATGACGCTGCCGCTGAACGTGTTCCCGGGCGCGCTCGGCGAGATCGCGCGGGCGCTGCCCTGGGCGGCGCTGATCCAGACGCCGGCGGATGTGCTGATGGGGGAGACCGGCGCGCCGGAGGCGTTCGCGTTCCAGGCCGCGTGGGCGGTGGCGCTGCTGGTGGCGGGCCGGCTGCTGCAGTCGACGGCGACCCGGCGGGTGGTGGTGCAGGGTGGGTGAGCGTGCCCTGGAGGGGCTGCGGGCGTACCGGCTGATCGCCGGGATGTGGGTCCGCTCGACGATGATCTACCGGACCTCCTTCCTCCTGACGGTGGCCGGGAACCTGCTGGTGACCGGCCTGGACTTCGCGACGATCCTGCTGATGTTCACGCGGGTCGACTCGCTGGGCGGCTGGTCGCTGCCCGAGGTCGCCTTCCTGTACGGCCTGTCGGCGACCGCGTTCGGGGTGGCCGACCTGGTGCTGGGCTCGATGGATGTGCTGGGGTCCCGGATCCGGGACGGTTCCTTCGACACGCTGCTGGTCCGGCCGGCCCCGGTGCTGGCCCAGGTGGGCGCGGACCGGTTCGCGCTGCGCCGGCTGGGCCGGATCACCCAGGGCGGGGTGGTCCTCGGCTGGGCGGCGGTCTCGGTCGACGTCCACTGGACCGCGGCGAAACTGCTCCTGCTGCCGCTGATGGTGGGCAGCGGCGCGGTGCTCTTCTGCGCGCTGTTCGTGGCGGGCGCGGCCTTCCAGTTCCTGGCGCAGGACGCGGCCGAGGTGCAGAACGCGTTCACCTACGGCGGTACGACGCTCCTCCAGTACCCGCCGACGGTGTTCGGGAAGGACTTCGTGCGCGGGGTGACGTTCATGCTGCCGCTGGCCTTCGTCAACTGGGTGCCGGCCGCGTACGTCCTGGGGCGGCCGTACCCGCTGCGGCTTCCGGAGTGGACGGTGTGGTCGCCGCCGCTGGTGGCGGCGGTGTGCTGCGCGCTGGCGGGCCTGGCGTGGCGGGCGGGTCTCAGGTCCTATCGGAGTACGGGAAGCTGACGGGGAGTTGACGATGTTCATCGAGGTCGACGGGGTCGAGAAGGTCTTCGAGGTCCGCAAGAAGACCGGCTTCCTGAAACGGGAGCGCCGGCAGGTACGGGCCGTGGACACGCTCTCCTTCACGGTGGCGCGGGGCGAGATGGTGGGGTACATCGGGCCGAACGGCGCCGGGAAGTCGACGACGATCAAGATGCTGACGGGCATCCTGACCCCGAGCGCGGGGCGGCTGCGGGTGGCCGGCATCGACCCGTCCCGCGAGCGCACGAAACTGGCCCACCGCATCGGTGTCGTCTTCGGCCAGCGCACCACCCTGTGGTGGGACCTCCCGCTCGTCGACTCCTACCGGCTGATGCACCGCATGTACCGCATCCCGGACGCCCGTTACACCGAGAACCTGGACCGGCTGGTGGAACTGCTGGACCTGGGTGCGCTGCTGGACGTGCCGGTACGGCAGCTCTCGCTCGGTCAGCGGATGCGCGGTGACATCGTGGCCGCGCTGCTGCACGACCCGGACGTCCTCTACCTGGACGAGCCGACGATCGGCCTGGACGTCATCTCCAAGGCCAAGGTCCGCGAGTTCCTGCGGGAGTTGAACGTGGAGCGCGGCACGACGGTCCTGCTGACCACGCACGACCTCCAGGACATCGAGCAGTTGTGCTCCCGGGTGATGGTCATCGACCACGGGCGGCTGATGTACGACGGTCCGCTTGCCGGGCTGCACGAGGTGGGGGAGAGCGAACGGACCCTGGTGGTCGACCTGGAGCGGGAGCTCCCGCCGATCGAGGCGGGCGGGTCGGCGCGGGTGGTGCGGGTGGAGGGGCCGCGGCAGTGGCTGGCGTTCCCGGCGTCGGAGTCGGCGGCCCCTCTGGTGGCGCGGATCGCGGCGGAGTACCCGCTGGTGGACCTGTCCGTGCGGGAGCCGGACATCGAGTCGGTGATCGCGACGATCTACGCGGAGCGTACGACCGCGTAGTCCCGGCCGCCGGGAACTCGTAGTCTGCTGTCATGACCGACGATGCCCCGGAGTTGCGTGCCTCCGACGCCGATCGTGAACGAGTCGCCGAGATCCTCAGGGACGCCCTCGCGGAGGGGCGGCTCGACATGGCGGAGTTCGAGGAGCGGCTGGAGGCGACGTACCAGGCCCGTACGTACGGGGAGCTGGCGCCGATCACGAGGGATCTGCCGGCGACCGGCGCTCCCACGGTGTCGCTGACCAAGCCCCCGCTGGACGACGGCAGTTGGCGGAGCCGGATCGTGGGCGGCGAGGGCACCTCGTCCTGGGCGGTGGCCCTGCTCTCCGGTTTCCAGCGCAAGGGCCGCTGGACGGTGCCCCGGCGTTTCACCTGCTTCGCGCTCATGGGCGGCGGCGAGATCGACCTGCGCGAGGCGAACTTCGCGGACCGCGAGGTGGAGATCAACTGCGTGGCGGTGATGGGCGGGGTGAGCGTGATCGTGCCGCCGGGCGTCGAGGTGGTGATGCGGGGCATCGGCATCATGGGCGGCTTCGACCACCACGAGGAGGAGACGCTGCCGGATCCGGGCGCCCCCAGGGTGATCGTGACCGGCCTGGCGTTCTGGGGTGGCGTCGAGGTGGAGCACAAGGTGACGAAGGCAGAACGCCGCCGCCTCAAGGAAGAACGCCGCCAGGACAGACTGGCCCGCAGAGAGAACCGCCGAGAACTCCACGAGTCCCGCCACGACCTCCGCGAGCAACGCCGCGAACTCCGCGACGAACGCCGCGAAAACCGCCACCACCGCAGACACGACGACTACTGAGCAACGCCGATATCACCCCCACCACCGGCGGACCGAGGCGGAGCGGTTGTCTCACCGTCCGCGGCGACCGTTGGTGCGGTGACTGTCGACCAACACCAGGGCAGCCGACCCAGGGGCGCGGGGAACTGCGCGCTCAGCCCCCACGACCCCGCACCCGCCTTCACCGCTGTGGCGGATGGAGGGGGCGGTGGATCGACAGTCTCTACAGTGCCGCTGAGCTGCCGGCGGTCAGGTCGGGGAGGTTGAGGGTGGTGGCCATTTTTGTGAAGCCCTGGTTGTTGGGGTGGAGGTGGTCGCCGGAGTCGTAGTAGGGGCGAAGGCGGTCGGGGGCGTACGGGTCGCGCAGCGCCTTGTCGAAGTCGGTGACCGCGTCGTACACCCGGCCCGACCTGATCCGTTCGTTGATCTCCTGGCGCACCCGTTCCCTGGCCGGGGTCCAGCCCCGGTGGCCCCGGAACGGCATCAGGGTCGCCCCGACGACCCGGATCCCGTGGGCGTGGGCCGAGCGGACGAGCGCACGCAGCCCGCCGGTGACCGCGTCGGCGTCGGCGAGACCGGGGTTGCGGAGGATGTCGTTGATGCCGAGGTCGACGACGACCACCCTGACGTCGGGGCGGCCCAGCACGTCCCGGCTGAAGCGGCCGACGCCCCGCTCGTTCTCGGCGGGCCGCCCGAGCCCGTCCGCGAGGACCTGGTTGCCGCTGATCCCCTCGTTGACCACGCCGTAGCGCGGCACGCCCCCGCTGCCGCGCAGCCGTCCCGCCAGCACGTCGGGCCAGCGCCGGTTCGCGCCCGTCGTGGAGGTGACCCCGTCCGTCAGCGAGTCCCCGAACGCCACCAGCGTCCCGTCGGAGTCGTCGCTCAGCACGTCGAGGGCGGTGACGTAACGCCAGTACGGCGTCTGCCCGGTGTACGCGCCGCCGCCCGCGTCCTCCGTGCGGTCACCCGCCGCCGTGTACGAGATCTGACGGGCCCGCGGGTGGTAGGTGACAGGGCCGGACGCGGTGGGGGAGTAGGTGGTGACCAGCAGGTCCGCGCCGCGCGGCACCCGCAGCGCCACCGCGTCGCTGACGGCCTGCCCGCCCGCCGGTATGACCACGGAGACGGCCCCGCCGAAGGTGAGCCGCCGCATCGTCGCCGCGTCGGCCGCCGCCGTGCCGCGCCCCGCGGCGAGCGCGACGGACGCGTGGGTGAGGGTGAGCGCGGACTGCCCGTACAGGTTGGACAGGGTGACCCGGGCGCGCGTACCGGACATGCTGGTGTGGACGACGTTGCGCACGGAGCGGCCCGCGAGGCCGGTCCTCCCGGTGCCCGGTTCGCCGCCCACCGGGGCCGCGGCCCAGGAGCCGACCCAGGTGCCGGCGGAGACCGGCGCGGCCGAGGCGCCGTGCGGGCCGCCGCCCGGCACGGTGGTGGCCGTGGGCGTCCCGTCGTCGGCGGCCACGACGGCGTAGAGGGTGGCCGACAGGGCCACGATCAGGGCGACGACCGCTCCGAGCAGGGCGTACCCGTGGTGACGCCGGGTCATGCTGATGTGGCTCTCCTCGACCTGTGGGCGGCTCCGACCAACGGCGCCTGCCGCAATTTTCCCGAACATACAGACGACGGGAACTCTTGTTCCGTTCCGGGAGTAGGTCAGCAAGGGACAATATGTGCGGGATCACCGTGAGGGTGACCGGCTGCGGACGGGTGGAGCGGATGGCGGAACCTACGGAGACGGCGGACGGCGGGCCGGGCGGCCGGGCGGGCGCCGTACCGTCGTACAAGTCGATGAACGCCTTCACGCCCGCCGACGAGGAGCGTCAGCGAGGCGTGCGGCGGATGAAGACCACGGCGACCGGCCTGCTGCTGTTCGTCGCCCTGGTGTACGCGCTGGCGAAATGGGCGTCCGGTGCGGGCGCCGGCGCCTGGGCGGACTACGTGGCGGCGGCGGCCGAGGCGGGCATGGTCGGCGCGCTGGCCGACTGGTTCGCGGTGACCGCCCTGTTCCGGCACCCCCTCGGCCTGCCCATCCCGCACACCGCGATCATCCCCACGAAGAAGGATCAGCTGGGCGTCTCGCTGGGCGAGTTCGTCGGCGAGAACTTCCTCTCCCAGGACGTCGTACGGCAGCGGCTGCACGCCGTCGGCATCGGCAGCCGGCTCGGTGCGTGGCTCGCCGAGCCGAAGAACGCCGACCGGGTGACGGCCGAGCTGGCGACCGCGCTGCGCGGCGCCCTGACCGTGATGCGGGACTCGGACGTCCAGGCCGTGGTCGGCGAGGCGATCACCCGCCGGGCCGACGCCCAGGAGATCGGCCCCGGCATCGGCAAGATGCTGGAGCGGATCGTCGCCGACCAGGGCCACAAGCGGGTCGTGGACCTGGTCGTCAGCCGGGCCCACGACTGGCTGGTCACGCACGGCGACTCGGTGATGGACGCCGTGCAGGGCGGCGCGCCCGGCTGGACACCCCGGTTCGTGGACCGGCGGGTCGGCGAGCGCGTCTACAAGGAACTGCTGCGGTTCTGCGCCGAGATGCGGGACATGCCGTCCCACCCGGCGCGCGGTGCCCTGGACCGCTTCCTCACGGACTTCGCGAACGACCTCCAGTCCGACACCGACACCCGGGCCCGGGTCGAACGCCTCAAGGGCGAGGTCCTCGGCCGCGGCGAGGTGCAGGACCTGATCGCGTCCGCCTGGACGGCCGTACGGTCCATGATCGTCTCGGCGGCCGAGGACGAGCGCAGCGAACTGCGGCTGCGGGTGCGCGCCTCGCTGATCTCCCTGGGCGCCCGGATGGCCACGGAGCCCAAGGTCCAGGAGAAGGTCGACAGCTGGGTCGAGGGCGCGGCCGTGCACGTGGTGACCACGTACCGGAAGGAGATCACCTCGCTGATCACCGACACGGTGGCCGGCTGGGACGCCGAGCACACCACCCGGAAGATCGAGGCGCACATCGGGCGCGACCTCCAGTTCATCCGGATCAACGGCACGGTGGTCGGATCGCTGGCCGGCGTACTGATCTTCACCGTGTCACGGGCGCTGGGGGCGTAGCCGGCGCTCCGCGGGGCACTCGATCGGGCGGCTTTCGGTCATGGAGTCCCGGTCGAGGAGGCGTGTGTGGGTACGGCTACGGCTATGGGCGCGGATGAACACGGCGGACGGACGATCACCTCCCGTATCCCGGCCCGACTGGACCGGCTCCCGTGGTCCCGCTGGCACTGGACGATCGTCATCGGCCTGGGCACGGTCTGGATCCTGGACGGCCTGGAGGTCACGGTCGTCGGCAACATCGCGAGCCGTCTGTCGGAGCCGGGCAGCGGCCTGCCGATCTCCTCTTCGCAGGTCACCGGCACGGCCGCGGCTCTCTACGTGGCCGGTGCCTGTATCGGGGCGCTGTTCTGGGGGCGTCTGACCGACCGGTTCGGCCGCAAGAGACTCTTCATGATCACCCTGGCGGTGTACCTGGCCGCCACCGCCCTCACCTCCCTCTCCTTCGCCCCCTGGTGGTTCTTCCTCTTCCGGTTCCTGACCGGGTTCGGCATCGGCGGCGAGTACGCGGCGATCAACTCCGCGATCGACGAACTGATCCCGGCGCAGTACCGCGGCCGGGTGGACCTCGTCATCAACGGCAGTTTCTGGCTCGGCGCGATCGGCGGCTCGCTGCTGTCGATCGTCGCGCTGAACACGGACTTCCTGGCCAAGGACGTGGGCTGGCGGCTGACGTTCGCCCTCGGTGTCGTCCTCGGCCTGGTCATCCTCCTGGTACGGCGCAACGTCCCGGAGAGCCCGCGCTGGCTGCTGATCCACGGCCGGGACAAGGAGGCGGAGGACGTCGTCTCCTCGATCGAGCGGCGGATCGAGGCGGAGACGGGTGAGTCGCTCCCGGAGCCGGAGGGCGAGCTGGTGATCCACCAGCGCGGCAGCGTCACGTTCGCGGAGATCGCCCGCACGGTCTTCGGCAACTACCGGCGGCGGGCCGCCCTCGGCTTCTCCCTCTTCATAGGGCAGGCGTTCCTCTACAACGCGATCACCTTCGGCTTCGGCGCGATCCTCACGACGTTCTTCGACGTGCCGACGGGCGACACGGGTTACTACTTCGTGGTCATCGCGGTGGGCAACTTCCTCGGGCCGCTGCTGCTGGGCAAGCTGTTCGACACGGTCGGCAGGCGGGTGATGATCTCGTCGACGTACCTGCTGTCGGGGGTGCTGCTGTTCGTGACCGCGTGGCTGTTCGGCCGGGGGTCGCTGTCCGCGGGGACGCTCACGGCCTGCTGGTGCGTGGTGCTGTTCTTCGCGTCGGCGGGGGCGTCCAGCGCGTACCTCACGGTCTCCGAGATCTTCCCGATGGAGACCCGCGCGATGTCGATCGCGTTCTTCTACGCGCTGGGCACGGCTGCGGGCGGCATCAGCGGGCCGCTGCTGTTCGCCGACCTGACCGGGACCGGGAAGGTGTCGGACACGGTGCTGGCCTTCCAGATCGGCGCGGGCCTGATGTGTGCGGCGGGGCTGGTGGCGGCGCTGCTCGCGGTGAACGCGGAACGGCGGTCGCTGGAGGACGTGGCGACACCGCTGTCGGCTGCGCCGGGCCGGGCGCAGGCGTAGGAGGTGCGTCGCTGCGGGCGGGTGGGGGCCTGTCGCGCAGTTCCTCCCCCAGCCTTCGGCCGGGGGCACCCCCAGCGCCCCTTTCGGGGCCTTTACAGCCGTCCGTTTTCAAGGGTGCGGTTCGCTGACTCTGCTCGGTAGCGGCCCGGGGTGGTGCCGAACTCTCGTTGGAAGGCGTGGGAGAGGGCGTAGGGGCTGCCGTAGCCGACGCGGTCGGCGATCGTGGCCAGGGTGTCGGGGGTGTCCCTGAGCAGCCCGGCCGCGAGGATCAGCCGCCACCAGGTGAGGTAGGCCATCGGCGGGCGGCCCACCAGCGCGGTGAACCGGCGTGCCAGGGTGGGGCGGGAGACGCCCGTCTCCGCCGCCAGCCGGTCGTTGCTCCACGGCGCCGCCGGGTCGGAGTGCAGCGCCCGCAGGCCCGCGGCCGTCACCGGGTCGCCCAGCGCGGCGGGCCACACACCCGTGGTCGTCTCGCTCATCCAGGAGCGGATCATGTAGACGAGGAGCAGGTCGAGCAGGTTCGGCAGCGCGACGGCGGAACCGGGCCGCCGCTCGTCCAGCTCACCGGCGAGCAGCTCGATCGCCGCCCGTAGTTCGGGGTGGCTGCCCACCCGGTTGGGCAGGTGCACCACCTCGGGAAGCTCCGTCATCAGCGGATGCATCCGGCTGCAGTCGAGCCAGTACTTGCCGCACAGCATGTCCGTGCCGTCCCGGCCGCCGGGTGGCCGGGACCGCGGCCCGCTCTCCTCGATCCACCGCTCGAACGGCACCGCCCGCGCCGCGGCCCCCGCGTCCACCGGGGCGTCCGCGATCACGTGACCGGTGCCGTGCGGCAGCAGGATCGCGTCACCCGTCCCGAGGGACACCGGTTCGCCGCCGTCGGGCAGCAGCCAGCAGCCGCCCTGGAGGACGACGTGGAAGCCCGCGCCCTCGTACGCCTCCAGCCGCGTGCACCAGCTGCCCCCGATCCGCAGCCGGCGGGAGGAGGGGTGCCCGAGATGGACGACGGAGATCGCGTCGCTCACCACATCCATGGGCTCAGCGTACCTTCCGTGCACACCCGTGAGACGGACGCGTATCCCGCTGAGTCGTGGGCGCATTGAGATGCTCGAAACGGCTTCATAAGGTCGGGGTATGACGAATGAGACCGAGGGTGTGCGGCGCATGATGCTGGGAGACGTCGAGGTCGTCCGGGTGGTCGAGTGGCACCGGCCGTTCGTGCCCGCCGCCGACATGTTCCCGGACCTCCCCGCAGAGGCGTGGAAGGACAACGAGGACTGGCTGGCCCCGGACCACTGGGAGCCGGACGGCGGCCGGGCGGTGCTCGCCCTGGCGACCTGGGTGCTGCGCAGCGCGGGGAAGACCGTCCTCGTCGACACCGGAGTGGGCGCCGGACGCGACCGGCCGGGCATGGCGCCGTTCCACCGGCGCCAGGGCGATCTGCTCGGCCGGCTGGCGCGGGCCGGCGTGCACCCGCTGGACGTCGACGTCGTCGTCAACACCCACCTCCACGTCGACCACGTCGGCTGGAACACCGTTGACGCGGACGGGGAATGGGTGCCGACGTTCCCCAGGGCCCAGTACCTCGTCCCGGCCGCCGACGACTTCCACTTCGGCCCGGACAACGCCTACGCGAACGGCGAGCGGGAGGTCGACCGTCTCATCTACGAGGACAGCGTCGCGCCCGTCCACCGGGCCGGACTGTCCGTGCTGTGGGACGGCGCCCACCGCATCGACGAACACCTCACCCTGGAGTCCGCGCCCGGCCACACCCCCGGCTCGGCCGTGCTCCGGCTCGCCTCCGGCGGCGACCGGGCGGTCTTCGCCGGCGACCTGCTGCACAGCCCCCTGCAGATCCTCCACCCCTGCTGCAACAGCAACGGGTGCGCGGACCCGGAACAGGCGGTGGCCAGCCGGCGCCGGATCCTCGCACGGGCCGCCGACGAATGGGAACTGCTCCTCCCCGCGCACTTCGGCGGCGCGGGCGCCCTGGAGGTCCGGCGGGCCGGCGACGGCTTCGCCCTCGGCCCGTGGGCCGCCTGCTGACCGGGCCGTCCCCCCGATCCGGCCGCCTACTGACGGGCCCGGGTCCGCCTGCGCAGCAACAGCAGCCCGCCGGCCAGGGCGGTGATCCCGGTGGCCGCGGTCCAGGCGACGACGTCACCGGACCCGGTGGCGGCGAGGTCACCGCGCTCACCCTGGGCCGACGGCGCGGAGGAGGCCGACGCGGACGCGGACGTGGGTGCCGACGCTGACGCGGACCCCGCCGCCGAGGCCGACGCCGTCGGACCGGGCGCCGCCGACGTGGCCGTCACACCGCCTGCCGTGCTCGCCCGGTCCCGGGTGAACGCCAGGGTTCCGAAGCCCAGTTGGTCGTAGCCGCCGCTGTTCGGGCCGTAGTCCCCGCCGCCGCCCTCCGGTGCGGCCCGCCCCGCGATCCGGGTGACGTACGTCGCCGGCAGCCCCCGCCGCCTGGTGTAGTGGTTGGCGATCATCGCCCAGATGGGGCGGGTCATGGCCGGGTCGACGGCCGCCGCGGCGCTCACCGTCTCGCTGCCCGACCAGCCTCCGACCGCGCCCTTGCGCCGGGTGCTCGCGGTGAACGGCACCTGGCCGCCCATGCTCCACTTGGCCACGTACTGCGCCCCCTTGAGGAAGCGGCTGTCGTCGTAGCCGTACAGGTCGATGCCCTGGTTCCAGGCCATCTCGCAGAACGTGCCCATCAGGCCGACGCCGAGCAGCGCGTGCCCCTGGTCGCGGCCCGCCTCCAGCCACTCGGCCAGCCCGTCGTCGTACACCACGGGGATCGCGTTCCTGACCGCCCCGAGACCGGCGCCGTTCTTGAAGTAGTCGACGGCGCGGGCGATCTGGGCGCGGTCGTCGCAGAGGATGCCGGTGGCGAGGACGCAGGCCATGTTGGCGAGGTCCCAGTTGGTCCAGTAGTTGGAGACGACCGCGTTGTTGTGCCGGACCAGGAAGTCGTCGCTCATCGCCCCGAACCGCTTGCCGAGCATCTCCTGGAACCGGGCCAGCTCGAAGTCGCCGTGGTCGCGGACGAGTTCGGCGGCGTTCGCGAACTGGTAGCCGTACAGGCCTGCGGCCAGGAACCGGTCGGCGGAGCCGCTGACCGCGGTGAGCGTGGACGACCAGGCGTTCAGGATGGCGACGGCGGTGTCCGCGTGGGCGCTCTCGCCGGTGACGTGGTAGCGCAGGGCGTTCTGGTACGCGGCGTGGATGTCGTTGTAGAGGAGGGAGTAGTTCTCCGGGGTGCCCGAGCCCCGGTACACGACGGCCTGCGGCCGCGGCTGCCAGCCGCTCTGCGCGTGCCGGTTGGCGGTCAGCCTGGCGAACCCGGCCGTGTAGGGGGCGGCGCCCGCCTTCACCTTGGCGGCCATGCGGTCGAGATCGGTACGGGTGTGCAGCAGGCCGGGGTGGACGAGGGACGCGGACCCGGCGGCGGACACGGGACCGCCCGCCGCGGCGATCCCCGCGGCGGCCCCCACCGCCACTCCCGAGGCCTTCAGCATGGTCCGGCGGCTGATCTGTCGAGTCATGTGCATGCCCCGGGAGACGGACGGGCCCGCCCTCCGATAACAGAAACCCCGGAAGTCGCCTCAGGCGCCCGTGGTGGACCCCGGCCGGACGATCATCAGTACCGTCACGACGGCCCACAGAAGGTTGAACAGACCGGTGAACATGGCCAGTTGCACGGTCGCCTGCCGGGTCACGGCCCCGCTTCCGGCTGTGGTCCCGGTTCCGGTTCCGGCTCCGCTCCCGGCCTCGACCAGTGCGGTCTGCTGGGGCAGGACCAGTGCGACGAGGACGAGCGCCGCGAGGGCCGTGAGCGCGATCGACGTGATCAGCCAGGCGCTGCCCAGCACGTGCATGTTGCTCGCCGTGGCGAACCCGAACACCGGGACGACGACGCCGACGAGCGCGTACGCCCGGCAGATCCGGTGCAGCAGCCTCAGAGTCTCGGCGGCCCGGAGGTCGTCCGGCGCCTCCAGGGCACGCCGGGCGGCGGGCGGGAACATGCTGGCGGCCACGGTGACGGGACCGATCGCGACGATCGCGGCGAGGACGTGGACGGCGAGGAGGAACTTGGTCACGGCCCCGACCGTAGGCGGCGGGCTGATCTTGCAGAAGCGGCGATACTGCCATGGTTCGACGGATTCCCGCCAGGGACGGACGGCTGGGCCGTGGCAGCCGGATCCCTCGTTGGCGGCAATCCGTCGGACAGCTATGTTCCTGCCATGCACACCGTCGCCGTCCTCGTCCTGGACCAGGTCATCCCCTCCGACTTCACCGTGCCGATCGACACCTTCGGCTGGGCCCGGCTGCCCGACGGACGGGACGCCTACCGGGTACGGGTGTGCGGGCCCGCGGCCGAGGTGACCGCGGCGGGCGGCGCGTTCACGGTCAGGGCGCCGTACGGGCTGGACGCGCTGGCCGACGCGGACACGATCATCGTGCCGGGGGTCGCGGACCCCGCCGTCGCGCCGCCCGCCGAGGTCGCCGACGCCCTGCGCACGGCCGCGGCGAACGGCACGCGGATCGCGTCGGTCTGCGTCGGGGCGTTCGTCCTCGCCGCCACCGGTCTGCTCGACGGCCTGCGCGCGACCACGCACTGGGCCGCGGCCGACACCCTGGCCGCCCTGTACCCGGGGATCGAGGTGGACCCGAACGTGCTCTACGTGGACAACGGCCAGTTCCTGACCTCGGCGGGCGCGGCGGCCGCCATGGACATGTGCCTGCACCTGGTGCGCAGGGACTACGGCTCGGCGGTCGCCGCGCACACCGCGCGGATGTCGGTGATGCCGCTGGAACGAGAGGGCGGCCAGGCCCAGTTCATCGTCCACGACCAGCCGCCGGCGCCCGCCGGGGCCGGCCTGGAGCCGCTGCTGAACTGGCTGGAGGACAACTGCGACCGGGACCTGACCCTGGAGGAGGTCGCGGCACGGGCCGGCATGAGCACCCGCACCCTCAACCGCCGCTTCCGCGAGCAGGCCGGCACCACGCCGTTGCAGTGGCTGCACCGGGCCCGGGTGCGCCGGGCCCAGCACCTGCTGGAGACCACCGGCCACCCCGTCGAGCGCATCGCGGCCCAGTCGGGCTTCGGCTCCCCGACGGCCTTCCGGGAACGCTTCCGCAGGGTGGTCGGCACGAGCCCGCAGGCCTACCGACGGTCGTTCCGCAGCCCGGCCGGCTAGCCGCCGGCCACCGACACGGGGCCTCGGCCCGGCGGTCGTCGCGGAGGGTCAGGCGCGGCGGTCGTCGCGGGGGGTCAGGCGCGGCGGTCGTCGTGGGCGGCGGTCGTCTTGGGTGGTCAGCCCGGCCTTCGTCGCGGGTGGTCAGGCGCGGCGGTCGGCGACGGCCCAGGACGCCAGTGCCACCGCGCCCGCCACGCCGAACACGGACGGCCAGGCGCCGACCTTCTTCGCCAGCGGATGCGACCCGGCGAACGCGGCGACGTACGCGGCGGACAACGCCCCCGCCGCCTTGCCGCCCGCCCGCTGCCGCCACTGCTGCGCGGCCGCGGCCCCGGCGACGGCCAGCACGGCTCCGCCCAGTGGCCGCTGCTTCGTCCAACGGGCCACGCCGTACCCTCCGACGAGCCCACCCGCGGCGATCACCGAACTGGGAACCCTGGCCATTGCGCTCTCCCTCATGTCTGGATCTCCCGAGGCTAACCCGGCGACGACCCCACCGGGCGGACCTGAGTCGACCCGTGTCAACCCCCGTGACGTCAGGCCCTCCACCGCGGGCTGAGGGCGATCGCCCGGAGCTGCTTCATGGTCAGGGCCGGAGCGGTGCGGGTGGCGGCGGTCCGCTGGGACCCCGAGTTGAAGGCGCTGATCACCACGCGGAACCCGTCCGTGCGCAGGGTGTCGGCGGTCCACATGACGACCCCGGCACCCCCCTTCTCGCCGGGCGCCTTCCGCTCCGCGACCAGGGTCCCGTCGGGCAGGGTCTCGGACCCGGAGCCGAACAGCTGACCCGCGACGTCCGACATGTCCGGCTGCACGTTGATCTGCACGAGGCTCCTGCCGTGCCCGTCGTCGACGACCACGTACGTGAACTGGTCGTCGTCGCTGCCGCGCGCCACCACCTTCAGCCCCTTGGGAATCAGCGAGGCGAGGGTCTGCCGGATCCCCTTGGCGCCCTGCCCGGCGGTGGGGGGCTCCTGGGTCTGCCGGGGGTCCTCGGGGATGGCGTCGACGACCCCCCGCCACTCCTTCGCGGCCGCCAGTACCTTCAACTGCGCCGCGGACAGCGGCGGTTCCTGCCGGCTGATCGGCGCGTCCTTCTCCGCCGCCGCGTTCCACTCGCTGACGGAGACGTGATGGCCGTCCGGGGTGACCAGGTTCGCCGTCCAGAGCTTCGTGTCCACGCGCCGGTCCGGGTACTCGTACCCCTTCACGACGGTGACGACGGAGGCGTCGGGCAGATGGCTGGTGACGCAACTGTCGTACGGGATGTAGATCTTGTCGGGGCACTGGGTGACCTGCCGGGCGTCGGTCCCGCCGGGCAGCACCCGGTTCACGGCGACACTGATGGCGGCGGCACCGTGCCCGTCGTCGTACACCAACTGCGCGTACGGATCCACGAGCGGATCCTCCGGGTCGACGCCGCGCCCCTCGGCCTGGCGGACCTTTCCCGCGGGCAGCAGCTTCTCCAGCGTGCCGATCATGTCGTCCGAGGTGACCGGGCGCCCGGCGGAGGGGGACGCGGTGACGTGCGGGTTCGTGCTCACCGCGGCGGGCGGCCGGGTGGACGACGAGCCGCCCCAGGACACCGCCACCGCGCCGCCCACGCCGACCAGCGCCACCCCCGCCGCGCCGCCCAGCACTGCGGCTCGCCGGCGCCGCCGCAGCCGCCGCCCCTGGGCCGTGCCGGCGTCGGCGAGCGCGGCCCGGTCGGTGTCGAAACCGCCGCCGGTGCGACGCAGGGCGGCGGAGAGCTCACGTTCGAAGGGATCGCTGTCGCTGTCGCTGTGCTGCTGCTCGACGGGCATGACGAACCACCGCTTCCACAAGGTTGAGGTCAGGAACGGGCGTACTCGGCGAGGTCCTCGCCCAGCAGCTCGCGCAGCCGTGCCAGGGCCCGCACGCACCGGGTTCGGACGGCGGCCGAACTCACGTTGAGCACGTCCGCGGTCTCCTGTATCGACCGGTCCTCCCAGTACCGCAGGACGACCACGGCCCGGTCCTTGGCGGGCAGCCGGGCGAGCGCGTCCAGAAGGGTCAGCCGCAGGGACGGATCGGCGCCGGCCTCCACCACGTCGGGGAACGAGTCCCGCGCCCGTTCCCGGCTGCTGAACCGCCGCCGGTGCGCGAGGAAGGTCCGGGTCAGGACGGTCTGCGCGTACCCGGCGGGGTTCCCGACGCGGGACACGCGCCCCCAGCGGACGTAGATCTGCCCGAGGGCCTCCTGCACCAGGTCCTCGGCGAGGTGGGTGTCCCCGGCGGTGAGCAGACAGGCGGACCGGTACAGATGCCCGGCCCGAGCCGCGGCGAACTCGACGTAGCCCTCCACCGCCGTGTGCCCCATCCGCGAGCTCCCCCGTCCCCGTCCGGTCCCCGGCGCCGTGCCGTCTCCGGTGTCGCGCCGTCTCCGGCGTTCTGCTGTGTCACCTCATTGATGCGGTGGGCCGGGGAAAATGTTTCAGGAGACACAAAGAAATCTCAGAGGGGACGCACGGCCCGAACCCGTCGGTCCCTGGCCGAACCCTTCGGTCCCTGGCCGAACTCATCGGCTCCTGCCCGAACTCCTCGGATTCTCAGACCTGTTCCAGTGGGCGGTGGTCGCCGGCGGGCAGCTCCACCCGGATCGCGTCCCCCGGGCGCACCACACCCCCCACCTTCACCACACTCATCACCCCGGCCTTGCGGACGACCTGCCCGTCCTCGCCCCGCCCGACGACCTGCTTCAGCAGCCCCGCCTGGAAGCCGTCGATCTGCCGGCACGGATTGCGCAGCCCGGTCACTTCGACGACGGCCTCCGCCCCGATCCGCAGCAGCGTCCCGGTCGGCAGCCCCAGCAGCCCGACACCACGGGTGGTGATGTTCTCCCCGAGCTCCCCGGCCGTCACCCGGAAGCCGACGCCCCGCACCTCCTCGAACAACTCCTCGTGGATGAGGTGCACTTGCCGCAGGTTCGGCTGGGTCGGATCCTGCGCCACCCGGGACCGGTGCCGCACGGTCACCCCCGCGTGCACATCCCCTTCCACCCCGAGCCCGGCGAGCAGCGTGATGCTCTCCCGGTTCGGCTTCGTGAAGGAGTAGACGTCATTACAGCTGACAGCGACCACGACCCCGTTCATGGAACCGACTCTAACCACGCCCTCACCCGGGCGGAAGATCGGAGACGGGGCTGGGATCGGAGACGGGGCTGGGCCCGGGCCGGGGTCACGCCACGGTGCCCCGCGCCCGTTCAGGCCAGCGCGGCCCGTACCGCCTCGACGAGTGAGGCCGCACGCGTGTCCTCGCCGCCCTCGACGATGCTGTTCATGACGTAACCGAAGGCGACGCCGTGCTCGGGGTCGGCGAAACCCAGCGAGCCGCCCCGGCCGGGATGCCCGAAGGCACGCGGACCGGTCAGGGGGTTCGTCTCGACGGGCAGCATGTACCCGGAGGCGAAGCGGACCGGGAACATGATGACCTTGTCCACCCCGGCGGCCTGCTCCGCGGTCGCCGCCGCGAGAGTCTCCGGGCTGAACAGCCGTACCCCGTCCACCTCGCCGATCAACGCGGCGTACATCCGTGCCAGGCCGCGCGCGGTGCCTATGCCGTTGGAGGCGGGGATCTCGGCGGCCTGCACCTCGGCGGAGTTGAAGTCGATCTCGGCGGGATCTGTGAGCGCGAAGGCCCGGTTGCTCAGCGACCCGGGATCCTGCAGCGCGGCGACGTACTCGCGGGCCTCGGCCGGCACGGCGTCCAGCGGCACGGTGCTCAGGTCGAACTCCGGCTTCGGGTACACCATCCGGCTGACCCGC
Organism: Streptomyces arenae; assembly: GCF_022343545.1. Lineage (NCBI taxonomy): Bacteria > Bacillati > Actinomycetota > Actinomycetes > Kitasatosporales > Streptomycetaceae > Streptomyces > Streptomyces arenae. The sequence continues at coordinate 42,442 of NZ_JAKQYH010000055.1, read as the reverse complement.
GCCCGCTCGGCCGCCGGCAGCCCGATGAAGAAGTCCAGCCCGAGCGGTCCGGCGACCTCCTCGGCGAAGAACCGGCCGGGCGTACGGCCGGACACCCGCCGGATCACCTCCCCGACCAGCCACCCGTAGGTCCGCCCGTGGTACCCGTGCGCGGTACCCGGCTCCCACTGCGGCCGTTGCGCGGCCAGCGCGGCCACCATCGCGTCCCATCCCAGCGCGTCGGCGAGCGGCACCGGCCGGTCCAGCGCGACCAGTCCGGCCCGGTGCGACAGCAACCACCGCACCGGAACACCCGACTTGCCGTTCGCCGCGAACTCCGGCCAGTACGCGGCCACCGGAGCGTCGAGGTCCAACTCCCCGCGCTGCGCGAGCAGATGGGCGGCGGTGGCGGTGGCTCCCTTGGTCGCCGAGTACACGAGCTGCAAGGTGTCCCGCTCCCAGGGCCGCCCGGTGTCCGGATCGGCGACCCCACCCCACAGGTCCACCACCGGCCGCCCGCCCCGGTACACGCACAGGGCCGCCCCGACGTCCCCCCGCTGCTCGAAGTTGGCTGCGAACGCCTCCCGGACGCCCTCGAACCCGACCGCGACTTCCCCGTGGATCAGCGTCATGCCCACATCATGGCATCGGGACCGTCCGGACGGGCGGCCGCGGGCGGAACGGACTCCGCACGCCGCCCGCCCCCTCCCGTGTCACCACGGCACCACCCCTTCGTCGTCGAAGAAGCCGCCGGTCGGGCCGGAGTCGGGCAGCGTCGCGAGCCGGATCGCGATCGCCGCGCCCTGCGCCGGGGTGCGCACGCCACGGAAACCGTTGAGGTCGGTCGCGCAGTAGCCGGGGCAGCCCGCGTTGATCAGGATGTTCGTGTCGCTCAACTCCTTCGCGTACTGGACGGTGACGGCGTTCAGGAACGTCTTCGACGGCGAGTAGGCCACGGCGATCGGGCCCACCTCGGCGCCGGGGGTGGACTGGAGGGTCAGTGAGCCGACGCTGCTGGACATGTTGACGATCCGCGGTGCCGCCGAGCGGCGCAGCAACGGCAGCATCGCGTTGGTGACCCGGATGACCCCGATGACGTTGGTCTCCACGGCCGCCCGTACCGCCCCGACGTCGGCGGTGGTGGGCTGCTGCCCCATGCCACCGGTGATCCCGGCGTTGTTCACCAGCACGTCGAGCCGGCCGGCGCGCTCCTCGACCAGCGCGGCGGCAGCGGCCACGCTCGCGTCGTCGGTCACGTCCAGCGGCACGCCGAACGCGTCCACGCCGGCCGCCCGCAGCTTCGCCACGGCACCCTCGCGGGCCTCCTCGTCCCGGGCGCCGACCCCGACCTGCCAGCCGAGGGCGCCGAGCCCCGCCGCGATCTCGTACCCGATGCCCTTGTTCGCACCGGTCACCAGCGCGATCGTCTGTTCATTCGCCTGTTCGCTCATACCGTCGATCCTGGCCGCGGCGGGGCCGCCCCGGCCAACACCGATCGGGTGGGCGGCGATACCCGCCGGGTATCGATCCCGGCCGACCGCAGTAGCATGGCCGGGTGGAGACGCGTGAGCTGCGCTATTTCGTGGCCGTCGCCGAGGAACTGCACTTCGGCAGGGCGGCCGAGCGGCTCGGGATCGCCCAGCCCTCGCTGTCCCGGGCGATCGGCCTGCTGGAACGGCGCCTCGGAGCGACCCTGCTGGAACGCACCAGCCGCACGGTCACCCTGACCGACGCGGGTTCGGTGCTCCTGCGCGAGGCCCGCGCCGCCCTGGACGCCGTGGCGGCGGCCGAGCGCCGCACCCGCCGCGCCGCTCTCGCCGCGACCGGCGAACCCGGCGTGGTCCTCGCCACGAAGGCCGGCGCGTCCGGCGAACTCCTGGCGAAACTCCTCGACGCCTACGCCGCCGAACCCGACGCGGTCACCGTCGACCTCCTGCTGTGCGGCATCGGCGAACAGGAACACATGCTGCGCGACGGCCGAGCCGACGTGGCGCTGCTGCACCTGCCGTTCGACTCCACGGCAGGCCTCGACACCGAGGAACTCCGTACCGAGAACCAGGTGGTGCTGCTGCCCGCCGGGCATCCCCTGACCACCCGGCCCCACGTCCACGCGGCCGAGGTCACCGGCCTGCCCGACCTGCCGCTGCCGCGCTGGCCGGAGCCCGACGGCACGTACCCGGACGGCCCCGGCCCCCGGGCCCACGACCACGCACAGCTGTACCAGCTGATCGCGCTGGGCCGCGCCTGCTGGATCGCACCGGAGTCCAGCCGGGCCCAGCTCCGCGACGACGTGGTCGCCGTACCCGTCCTGGACGCGCCACCGGTCACGACCGTCATCGCCTGGCCGCCGCACAGCCGGTCGAGAGCCGTAGCGGGCCTGGTCCGAGCGGCGACGGCCCTGTGACGACCGCCCCTGTGACGGCGGCCCTGTGACGACCGTCCTGTGGCCACCGCCCTCTGACGGCGGCCCCGTGACGGCGGCCCCGTGACGGCGGCCGGGCGCCCGGCCGCCGTCGCCGCTGTGGGCGTGGTGGCCGTCAGCCGTCCGTGGCGGTGACGTCCGAGGCGTACACGAGGCCCACCCGGTGGTTGTACTGGATGGTGTACATGGCCTTCGCACCGGTGACGACCGTCCCGCTGGAGGGGAAGAAGTCGTCCGTGAGGGACGGCGCCACGGTGGCCACGTAGGCCTGGCCGGCCGGGACGGTGTACATGCTGAGCGGCGCCTGCGTCGACGGCGACAGGCCCGCCGGGTACTCGGCGGCGTCCGGGTAGCTGGAGCCGTACACCGCCACCGGGGAGTCACCGGCCGCCGTGATCACCTTCACCCCGTGCGCGGGCGCGGTGTTGCAGCCGTGCGGGTTGAAGAACCACACCTTGGAGCCGCTGTACCAGACGGCGGTCCAGTCCCCGTCCTGATCGGCGACCACGAACTGCTGGCCGGCCGCGGCCGTGCTGCCCCAGTCGTTGATCCGGTCGGTGCCGGCCGCGCCGGGGTGCAGCGCCTGGTCCCCGAAGAGGGGCGCGGTGTCGCTCGGCGCGGTGCGCAGGTACACGAAGTCCGACGGCTGCTGCGTCTCGGTGCACGCGGTGGTGGCGCCGGTCGGGTCGTCGGAGGGGCAGATCTGCACGGTCTGCGGGTTCTCCTGGAACCGCGGGGCGATGGTGACGACCGAGCCGACGGGGCCGACGCCGTGCCGCCCGGTGCGGGCACCGAGCAGGCTCATCAGGCGGTTCCAGTCCCAGGACGGTCCCGGGTCCCAGTGCATGCCGGAGACCAGGGACGACTTCGGCCCGGCGACGTTGTCGTGGCCGATGACGTGCTGCCGGTCCAGCGGTATGCCGAAACGCGCGGCGAGGTACGCGACCAGGTCGGCCGTGGCCTCGTACTGCGCCTCGGTGTACCAGGTGGCACCGTGCGCGGCGTAGCCCTCGTGCTCGATGCCGATGGAGTGCATGTTGGTGGAGTAGTTGCCCGCGTGGAAGGCGAGGTCCTTCGTGGGCACCATCTGGGTCACCGCACCGTCGGAGGACCGCATGACGTAGTGCGCCGCGGAGCCGCCCGCCTGCTGGAAGAGGCTGACGGCGGTGTCGTACGACGTCTCGGTGTCGTGGATGACGATGCTGTCGATCCGGATGCCGTTGGCGGGGCGGTTGGAGACCTGCCCGTTCGACGGCGCCGCCGGGACGAAGGTGCACGCGACGGTGGCGGGGCACTCGGTGTCCGTGGTCGCCGCCGACTTCAGGTCCAGCAGGGCCAACTGAGCGGTGTCCGGGGTGACATCACTGTCGGCCGCCAGCTTCACGCGCGCGCCGTCGGCCGTGGTGCGGCCGACGCCCTTCTTGATGGTGGCGAACACCCGCCCGGCGAAGGCGGAGGCGCCCTGCTGGTCGCCCGCCTGGCTGTAACGGGCAACAGCCGCGTACCAGTTGCCGGGATCCGCGGACACGGACCCGGTGGCGGCCCGCTGGTACGAGGCGAGCAGCGCCGCGCCGCCCCGGATGTTGGCCGACGGGTCCTCGCGCAGCTCGTCGGCCGACAGCCCGGTCAGCCTCGCGGCGGCCTGGAGGGTGTGCAGGGCCGGGGCGGCGGCCAGCTGCTTCAGGTCCCGGCGGCCCGCCGCGCCCGCGTCACCGCCGGCCATCATCGCGGGGGTGACGTCCGTCAGGTGCATCGGCCCGTAACCGCCGTCGGTGCTGTACTGCCCGGCGTGGGTGTCCCAGGCCGACTCCTGGTAGGCCAGCGCCAGCAGTACCTGACGCGGGACGTGGTAGGCGTCGGCGGCGGCCGTGAAGTCGGCCTGCAGACCGCTCACTTCACCCCCGGCGCCACCGGTGCCACCGGCGGCCAGGGCCGGCACCGGCAGGGCCGCCCCGCCCCCGACCGTGAGCGCGGCGACCGCGGTCAACAGGGCCGCGCGACGGCGCTTCGACGCGCCCGCGCGTCTGGGATTGCTTGTTCTCATGAAAAGGTCCCCGGACTTCGGAGGATCGAATGACGCAATGAAGGATGCGTACGACGGGACATCGGTTCACCGACCGGACCGACACGCACAACGCCCGTGCCCCGCACGGGCCGTGTCCGTCGGCATCCGAAAGCGGATGATCCCGCTGACGGCGAAGACACGTCAACCCGAGCCTGGCGGCGCCGACTTGAACACCACGCCACCTCGTACGCGCCGCAGGCCACCGCGACCGCCGCCTCGGCACGCACGGACACGCACGCCACTGCCGATTAGGCGCCCACCCCCCGAGACCGTTCCTACCCCTACCCCGACCCCCACCCCTCTCGTCGGCATTGACAAGTGAGACTAACGCCGTTAGCTTCAAGCTAACAACGTTAGCCAGCTGGTCGTAACCGAGATCCGAGGGGCGTCATGACCGAGTACCTGGCCGTCGAGGGCGGCACGATCGCATACGAGGTGGCGGGGTCCGGCCCGCTGGTCGTTCTCGCGCACGGCATGGGCGACAGCCGCGCCGCGTACCGCGCGGTGATGCCCCGGCTGGTGGCGGCGGGCCACCGGGTCGCCGCGGTCGACCTGCGCGGCTGCGGCGAGTCGAGCGTCGACTGGCCGGACTGGAGCCGCACCGCCATCGCCGGCGACCTGCTCGCCGTCATCCGCCACCTGGGCGGCCCGGCCGTGCTCGTCGGCCACTCGATCTCGGGCGGCGCCGCCACGATCGCGGCGGCGCAGGAGCCCTCGCTGGTCACCGCGGTCGTCGAGCTGGCGCCGTTCACCCGCAAGCAGTCGCTCCGCCTCGGCGACCTGCGGGTCAGGCGTTTCCGGCAGGGCATGCTGCGCCTGCTGGGCACGGGCGTGTTCGGCAGCGCGCGGCTGTGGCGCTCGTACCTCGACGTGGCCTACCCCGGCGTGAGGCCGGCCGACTGGACCGAGCGGATCGGCCGCATCGACGCGCTGCTGCACGAGCCGGGCCGGATGAAGGCGATGCAGCGCATGGGCCGCACCACCCCGGCGGACGCCGGCGCGCGCCTCGGCGACGTCCGCTGCCCGGTCCTGGTCGTGATGGGCACCCTCGACCCCGACTGGGCCGACCCGCACGCCGAGGGCACGGCGATCACCGAGGCCCTACCGCCCGGCCTCGGCCACCTGGAACTGATCGAGGGCGCGGGCCACTACCCCCACGACCAGTACCCGAACGAGGTGGTCACCCTCATGCTCACCTTCCTCCACCGGGACCCGGCCCGCGCCTAGGGCCGGCCTGGATCCGACGGTCCCGTCCGCCCTGCTGGCCACCGCGAGCCGACGACTGAAGCGCGGCTTCCTTCGCCGACCGGGGGCTGCGGGCCATGTGAGGACGCGTTCCCTCGGGCCCCTCTACGATCCCGGAAGACGGCGTCGGCAAGGGAGGCGAACAGTGCGCCCGGATCGGGATCTCCGCGTGGGAGACATAGTCAGAGTCTCCTGCCCCGACACCCCCGCACGAGTCACCGACAAGTCTCCCCACCACGTCTCCATCGAATGGCCCTGGTGGGCGGTCGACCCGGACTCCGACTGGATCCACTGGAACGGTCAGGTGGCGCTGCCCCATGACCCGTCGTCGTACGAAGGACAGACCGGACTCTTCCGCACCACCCCACCGCTGGACACCCTGGAGCCCGGCACCACCTGCCGAGTCGGCATTCCTCCCACTCTCGTCCACGTGATCGCCGTCGACCGCTTCGACCCACCCTTGGAGACCGGTCGCCTGCCTCGCCCACGACGCCACGTCGTGCTCCTCCGTGCCGGTCACTCACACGACCCCGAACGGGAGGAACAGGGGGAGGAGTTCGACCCGGACGACGACATCCCGATCACCTTCGACCTGGTCTTCCGCCCGTACGCCTGCCTGACACCCGGCGACGAGGTGGCCGACGCGGCGGGTCGTGCCTGGCGCTTCGACACACCATGGGACTGGCGCCCCTTCGACGGCGCGGAGCCCCACGAACCTCACTGGCCCCTCACCCTCCTGACCCGAGGAAGCCACCCGGCCGATCCGGAAATGGCTGTCACCGTCACCGCCGCGACGAAGGTCGGCTCACATCACGAGGAACTGGCCCGCTGGTCGGAACTCGCCCAGGCGACCGCGCCGCCCCCGTGAACTGCCAAACCCCCGACAACGGCCCTATGAACCCGTAACAGGATCTTGCTGAAGTGCCGTGGTCGGGTGTGACTGGTGTGAGGAAGCCTCCGATCTCGGAGGAGCCGCCCTGATCCGGGCCGCGCGCCGGCCACTTCGTTCGGTCAACCCCCGGCTGCCTCCTGCAGGAGCCACACTGAGCGGATGAGTTCTGGAATAGCATCTGACCTGGTCGTCGGCCTTGTACCGCTCCTCGGTGTGAGTATTGGTGCAGCAGCGACATTGCTCGTGCAGCGCAGCGCGGCCCGGGAGTCGCGAGCACGAATCGCCGAGGAGGGGCGCGCCGCACACCGTGCCGAAGTCAAGGCCGCGATCTCCAGCTACCTGGAGGCAGCACACAAACTGCAAGGTGAGCTGGATGCCCGGGAGCGCGGGGAAGCCGCACCAGCTATCAAGGGCCTTGTTGAACGACTTTGGCTGGCCGAGAAGCAGGTCGAGATCATTAGTTCAGATGATCTTCAACGACCCCTCATCGCACACAACAGGGCACTGCACGATGTGTCCCGCGACCCGGCGCAGTACCCGGACTGGTGGGTACACCTGGAACCGCTTCAGGCAGACCTGCTCCGTGCGGTAAAGAGGGAACTGCGCTAAGAGCTCGGGATGCCGTCGACCAGGTTGAGGGCCCGGGTGACGTCGTTGACGTCGGCGGCGGTCGTGACGACGTGCAGCGGGGTGCCCTTGCCGTCGCAGATCAGGTGGGGCTTGCTGCCTGTCTTCCGCCGGTCGACCGGCGACGGACCGGTCGCGGCTCCCCCCTCTTCGCGCGGACGTGGGAGCACAGCACACACGCACAGCACAACCTGCCGACGCCTCTGCACCACGGCCCCCGCTCATCCCCTGTGGCTCGTCCGTACTGACCAACTGTCGCAGTGAGCACGCATGTTGCCAACATCGGGCAGTGCTCGAAGAGGCGGGTCGTTCCGGGCATCACAGAGCCGGCGTTCGCTCCGGGGCTCACCTCAGCAAGTGGTCCGCCTTGCCGGCCTTGATGTCGAGGATCATGGTCCGCAGAGCATCCTGACTGTCCGTGATGAAACGGTCCTCCTGGCCGTTCACAGCTATGAAGGCGTTGCCGGAGCCGTCCACGCCCAGCCGGAAGCACGAGTTGCCTTCCCCGCAGAACGGCTCTTCCCACTGAATCTCTGGCATGACGTCTCCTAGAGTTCGCGAGCGATAGCGTGGATGAAGGCTCTTGAGTCGTCGGGGGACAGCGCCAGTTCCTCCAACCGGTCCAAGTGAGCCCGGTACTTGGTCAATTCTGCCTCTCCATAGAGGAAGTCCGGGCCGTGGGAGTTGTCGATCTGCACGGTGTCCAGCTGTTCCGTCGGTCCTTCCGCGTACAGAACGGTCTGCCCCGCGCCTGGAAAGGCGCCGCTGGTGAAGGGGACGACCAGAACCGTTCGACCGTCCCTCTCGGACTGGTCCAGCAGGTGTTCGAGCTGCGCGCGGCTGACCCTGGGGCCTCCGAACTGCATCCGTAGTGCCGCCTCGTGCACGATTCCGGTAAAGGCGGGCGCAGCCTCGGAAGCGAGCACCTCCTGGCGGTTGTTGCGGTGAGCCGCCCTCAACGTCACCTCGTGCTCGGGTAGCTGTGGAAGAACGGCGCGGAAAACCGCGAGGGCGTAGTCGGTGGTTTGGAACAGCCCGGGAATGTGCACCGTGCAGGCGGTGCGCATGCGAATGGCCTGCCACTCCAACTCGGCGATGTCCAATAGTCCTTGAGGAAGGCTGCCGCGATACCGCTCCCACCAGCCCGAGGCGCTGGGTGACGCCATTTCGACCAGGGCGGCCACGTACTTCTCGTCGTCGCAACGGCAGTGGTGCGCCAGGGTGCGCAGACGCTCCTCACTGATGCTCCGGACCCCGGACTCCATGTTGGAGATCTTTCCTCGGTCCACACCCAAGAGGTTCGCGGCCTGCTCCGCGGACATGCCCGCGGTCGTCCGCATCCTACGCAACTCGTGACCGAGGCGCCTCTGACGTTGCGTCGGTACTGCCCGCGGGGCCATGTCGATCCTTCCGTTCCGGCTCGGAGAGCAGTCTGCCGTGCTGGGCGGCTCGCGATCCACGATCGAGCTAATTTGCCGAAGGTGGTGGCGAATTTGCCAAGCGATCTCATAGCTTGGACATCGCGCCGCTCACGCACAGCGAGCAGAAGCGCATCGCGTACGCCCCCTGCTCTCTCCTGCCCTGGGAGGGGTGGCCTGCGCCAGGGTGACAGGCCACTGCTTCACGAGCAGCGCAACGAGACAGGTGAACAAGGGAGTTGGGACATGGACTGCGGTGGGTGTATGCCGAGAAGGCCTTGGGATCTATCTTTTTCCGCCGAGCCGGCGGAGGTGTCGGCGTTGCGGCGCTTGCTTCGGACTCATCTGCGCCTTTGGGGACTGGCAGAGCTGACGGAGTCGGCCCAGCTCTGCATGAGCGAACTCGTTTCCAACGTCATCACTCACGTAGGCCCCGGTACCCCGACGACGCTGGCCGTCTCCGTCAACGGTACGTGCCTGCGTATCGAAGTCCATGATCCCGACACTCGGGCCTTACCGCGTCTGATCGAATCGACGGGCGATGCCGAGGCGGGGCGCGGTATGGCCCTCGTGGCCTCGATGTCCGAGCGTTGGGGCGTCCAGCTCCTGCCCGACCGCAAGATCACGTGGGTCGAACTCGCGTCGGGACTGACGGAGGGGAACGGCCACACCAAGGATGTCCGAGTCTCGAGAGCCACGAGTTGTCTGCACCTCTACAACGCCGACCTGCCGGCCGAGCTGCCGGGATCGAGCAGGCTGAGCGTCATCGCCACGGAGAAGGTGGCGATCGACGTCATCGCCGACCTTCTCCACTGGCTTCGAGCCCATGGCTACGACGCCGATGAGGCGCTCGACCGCGCCCAGACGCAGTTCGAGGCGGAAACGCTACGACCCGCACGGTGACGGAAGGCTCCCTGACTCGTGACGCGGGTGAAGACGCCGATTTCCGTGGCGGCGTCTTCACCAACGTGGGCGTGGACGTCAGGAATTCAGGATGCCGGCGAAGAAGCCCACTTGGGGGTCGTCAGGGGTTCCGACGAGCAACGCGCGGTCCAGGAGGATGTTGTTGTGCTCGCAACTCGTCTCAGGGAGCATCACGCAGGCATGGCAGGCTGCCAGGTTTATTCCACCGGCGCCGGAGGCCTCGGTCTCCATGCACAGCGGGTCCGAGGAGCACCACTCGGCGCGGCGGACGGCGGAACGGACCGTACGAGCGAGAATCTCCGGCTCACCTTGAGCGACCAGGCCACCCAGGCTGCCCGCGGAGTCGCTCGTCGCCGTATAGATGAGCACCCCGGCCATGTCGTCGGCTGCGTACAGCCGCTCGCGCAGGGACGCGGCCGGATAGCCCGCCTCCAGGCTCCACTCGTTGATGAGGACGTGGGCAAGGGTGTGCAACAGCACCATGCGAGGGGTGGCCGGAGAGGGGACGACGCGGCTCGGCTCTTCGGCCCGCTGCTCCAGCACACGCTGGTGGGCCGATCGCATCCGTTCGATCCGGTCTGTCACCGCCGGAGCCTTCTCCCAGGCGTCCAGCCGGTCCTCGTCCAGCCGGAGGAAGACTCCCTCGCCCCGTACCTCCATGGCGGGGAGCCAACGCAGGGGGCGTTCGGACAGGGGCATCTCCTTGGAGTCGGTCGTCGACTCGGCGTCGACGAGCCGGGTGAACGCCTTGAGGGCGCGCACCTCGCGGAGCTTCTTGACCAGCATCGGGCCGGCGACACCGAGTGGATCGAGCACGCTCTGGGCGCCCAACGGGGTCTCGCAGACGAACTGCTCGTCGCGGGTGTGCTCGCTCTCGTCGTTGCCCGCGCGGAGACGCTCGTACTCCTTGTTGCGAAGGGCACGGTAGCGATGGTCGAAGGTGGGGGTCGCCTCGCCGTCGGGATCCTCTTCGCGTTCCGCGTCGAGCAGCGCCATCACCTCGTCCAGCGGCACGGGACACTTTCCCTTGAACACGCCTTTGAGATAGATCTCGACGTGGTCGCGCTCGTCGTACTCACGAAGCGCGTCCCAGTGTTCCGCCAGTGGATCCGAGCGGCCGTCGCTCCACGGCGGGATGGAGAGCGCAGACTTCAGCACCGGTTGCCATACCGCGGAAGAACCGCGTTGCAACGTGCGCAGGGGATGTCCGCACTCCTGAACGGGGGCGGAGGCACCGAGCCATGGACGGGGGCCTCGGCACTTGAGGCCAAGGTCCTTGAGCGCGTTCCTGCGGAAGGAGCCCTCCATCGAGACCTCGGGAGCCTGCCCACAGGTGCAGGAGACCAGGATGGACCGGAGCGAGGCAGTGTGCCCGGACGTGCGCAACTTGAGCTTTCCCCCGCACTGTGCTGTCGGCGAGGCGCCGCGGTCTTTGGAGCGGTGCACCCACTGCCAGTACGGAAACTCGCCGAGGTGCCCGGCTTCGCACGCGACGATGAAGCGGGAGGGGACCAGCTCGACCTCACACGTGCCGCAGACGCTTTTACCGGCGGGCGGGTTGAAATCGCGGTGCCGCTGCAGGTCGTTGCACTCCGGGCAGGAGTGCATCAACGGAAACCGTCGGACCCGGAGACCGTCCCTGCTCGTGTCGTCGGAAGCGGGCGGCAGCCGGAAGTAGTCGACGTCGAGCAACCGGGCCAGGCGCCGTTCATGGATCCGCGGGGACTCGTCACGACTCCAGCTCTGCTCGGCCTCGTCGAGCCCTGAGACGATGAAGGACTCATGATCGACGGCGATCAGCGAGCCTACGCCGTAGGTGGTGATCGCCTGGGCACGACGGACCGCGCCTCGCCGTGGCAGGTTGTGGGGGGGTGCGGCGCCGTTCGTACCGGTCCGGCGACGACGGGCGGGCGGCGGGGTCATCGGGTTCCCTCCATGAACAGGGCGGTCTCGGAGTCGACGTCACGCAGGCTCCACAACGTGGACCACGCGTCCACGTCCTCGGACTCGTCGTCGTAGGCCTTCAGCAGCGAAGGAGTACGACGGCCTCTTTGGGGCTCGAACAGCAGGCCGCTGTGGATGTCGGCTTCCTCGCACCACCACTCGACGAACTCGTCGAAGGCCTGGGACACGGCGTCGCTCTCCTCCGGGGTGACCGCCTCGACGCGTTGCAGGAGGATCGACTTGATGCGGTCGCGAAGCACGTCTTCATAGGACTCGACGTGGCCGGCACCCTCGTTGGGTCGGGCCGCCGGGATCATGATGCGGGCGAGTGCGACGATCACCGCGTGCAGGCCCCGGTCACGGGCGCGGGCGGAGAAGGGAGTGACTGAGGTGGACTCGACCTCGCGGTACAGAGCCGAGTGGAAATGCTGGAAGCTCTCGTAGTGGGAACGGTCCCTGGAACGCGTTGAGTTGAGCATGACCGCAACCAGGCCAGGGTGCGCGCGGCCGACCCGGCTGGTGGCCTGGATGTACTCGGCGGTCGTCTGCGGTTGGCCCATCACGGCCATGAGACCGAGACGGTCCACGTCCACGCCGACCGCGATCATGTTGGTGGCCAGGAGGACGTCCACGGCGTCGTCGTCGGGCCACCGCTTCTCGATGCCCCTGAGGCGGGTGGGGATCTCGCTGGCGTCGATACGGCTCGTCAACTCCGAATAGTTGGCGACCGAGCGGACTTCCACCCCCTCGCGCGCAGCCAGCAGCTCCAGATAGGCCACCACGTCGTCATGGACCTGGAGTTCGGCCGCGGACAGCAGCCGGAGACTGTTGAAGTAGCCGACGAGACTCCAGTACGCGTCGCGCACCTTGTCCTCGGTCTTTGCCTGTTTGGCACGGTGCAGCAGGGTGGCGTACGTACGGATCAACAGGGTGGACTGACTGGTGCCGGGAGCCAGGAGGCCGACGTATCGTCGGCTCGCCTTCTCCTCGCGCGGTGTCTCCACCGCGAACCACGAGTCGCGGGCATCCAGGCCGGCGGGCGGGAACTGCCGTACCTTGCGGGCGAAGAGGTGGCGTCCCTGCTCGGCGGCGCGACGGATGGTCGCTGTGGAGGCGATCACCTTGGGTTGGTCGGCCAGGGCGTCCACGGCAGTCTCGTAGAGGCCGGTGAGAGTTCCCAGCGGCCCGGAGATCAGGTGCAGTTCGTCCTGGACGATCAGCTCCGGGGGAGGGGTGCCATCGGTCGGGTCGTCGAGGTTGAAGAGTGCGGAGGTGGCGGGCCGCCACGGCATCGACGCGAACTTGTCCACGGTCGCGATCACCAGGGTCGGCCGTGCGTCGTACACCGCCTCGTCGATCAGGTGGACGGGCAGGCCGTCGGCGAAGTCGCAGCCCACGCCGGGGCATCGGACGTACATCCGCTTGGCGTCCTCGTCGACTTCGTAGTTCCGTGCGTCGAGGCGGGTCCCGCACCAGGGGCAGGCGTGCAACTGGACGGGATTCTCGGTGGCGAGGCGCTTGTCGAGGTTCCTCTGCAGTTCGTCGAGCTTCAGGCCGGCGGCGGCCAGTGTGTTGGGCGTGGCGGAACGCCCCACCCACATGCCGACGGAGAACTCCTCATGGCCCAGCTCGGGCGTCCGGCGTCGCATATGCTCCATGGCGCAGAGCAGAATCGCCGCCCGCTCGAACTGCTGAAGGGTGAGCAACCGCAGCGTGTAGCGCATGAGGACGGTGACCCCACCGCCGTCCGAACCCTTACGGATGCGACGCAAGAACGACGTGAGGGCGATCAATCCGAGGTAGGCCTCTGTCTTGCCACCGCCGGTGGGGAACCACAGCAGGTCGGACACCTGCCGATCGTCGTGCGCGGGGTCGTCGATGCCGGCCAGGCAGAGCAGCAGGAACGCGATCTGGAACGGGCGCCAGCGGCCGGCGGCCGGGACGGGGGCGCCCACCCGGCCGTCCTTCACCCACTTGCTGCGGGCGCGCTGTTCCGCCATGGCACGGTTGGCGAGGCGGAACGCACGCATGAGGTCGGGCTTGGTCCGCAGCAGCTCGATGCCTTCACGGATACGGTCGAGCGCCTCGCGGCAGGCGCTCACCTGGTCCCGGGCGGGCTTCTCGTGAACGGTGCCCGTCAGCGCCTCCGCCTCGGCCGACTTACGGCCGATCCAATGTTCGTATCCGGTGGCCAGCCCTTCCAGAGCGGCCAGGACCTCGGCATCGGACTGCTCGGCCAGCCCCAGCATCGACAGTGCCGAGCTGTCGATCTCCGGGTTGGAGTCGGTCAGCAGCACCTCCACCGTGGGCACGAACTGGCTTCGCACCTCGGGGACAGCGGGCGTCACGGCCTCGGTCATACCGATCGGCTGGGGAGTCCAGTCCCACTCGGCGGCGCATCCGTGGCCGACCGCGAAGGTCGGGGCGTGGCGGTGCAGCAATCGACTCGTGGCGATCTCGGGGTCGTGGGCGGCGGCCGGGGCCGGACGCTCGACGAAGGCGGTGGAGCCGTCGGCGGCCCGGACCGTCAGACCGCACTGGAACAAGGAGAAGGCGTCCTGAAGATCCCGCTCACCGACTTTCTGCCTATTGATCAGCGTGACCGTGACCGTGACGGTGTTGTTGGCTCGATCGAAGGGGCGGACGTTGACGTGCAACGCGGCTTCCGGGGTGAGTTCGATCGTTTGCTTCGGATCAGGTTGGGTCACATCGATGTGCTGGTCGGGGAGGTCGAGTTCCTTGCGCCGCCACTGCTCCCGCTGGTCGGCGGTGGTACGGGCCTCGGCGCGGCGGGCCGGGACGGGCTTGCCGTCGGCGTCGGTGGGTTCGTAGACGGCCGCGCGTGCGGCGACCACGATGACTTCGCTTATGGTCGGGCAGACTGCGAAGGTGAGACCCATCGAGGAAGGACGCCTGTCCCCTGATGCGCCCACCTCCTGCGCGGTACCGGACTCCTCGACGTCTTCCCGGGTGAGCAGAGGGGCAGCGTCCAGACCTTCCTGCTCGGCCGCGTCCTCGTCCTTCCGTTCCTTCGCGGCTTTGTCCGCCGCACGCGGATACAGCACGCCGGTCAGATAGCGGTCGATCGGCGCGTCCTGGGTGAGTACCTCGTCCCGATCATCCGGCTCGGCGTTCTCGGCAGGGCCGAGGAGTTCACGGCGGAGCCCCATCAGAAGTTCCTCGTCCCGGACCCGGTAGTGCTCGGCATGGGGACCTGCCACCTGCGTCATGCGCGCTGCTCCTCGTAGTCGTCGGCTCTCCGGTACCGGCCGATGCCGGTGATCCGCGGGGCGATCCACACGCCTCGCTCACCGAGTTCGGCGTTCGTTCCGGCGGCGGTACTGCCCGTCACGGTCTCCAGGGTGTCGATCCGCAGGTCGTGGATCTCGTCGGGCCACCAAGGGTCCCAGGTGCGGTTGACCTTCTGTACCTGGAAAAGGTCCTCGCGGAACCGCTGCGAGGCCTCCCCGATCTCCTTGCCGTCGTGCATCAGGGCGTACGGCGGGCTCTCGACCTCGCTCATCGGCAGGTCGTGGCGCTTGCGCAGCAGCACCTCCTGGCCGGGGCGCACCTGTTCCAGGAGATACGCCTGCGTGGCGACGGCGTCACCCTGCTGGCCGGGCGGGTCGTCCCGGCAGACGTCACCCGCCTCGGCGACGATCCCGTACCTGTCGTACGACCGCCACGACCCGAGATAGCGACGGCCGTTGCGCCGGCTCCCCGCCCGCTTGAAGTGCGGCAGTTCAGGAGGAGCCACGTGGTACAGATCCTGGCGGGCACGGGTCATGGCCACGTACAGGGCGCGGGCTTCGGCAGGAAGGTCCAAGTCGTCCTGGTGCCGCTTGTGGAGCTCAGCAAGGGTCGATGGCGTCAGGACGATCACCCGGTCGAACTCCAGGCCCTTGGCCCGGTGCACCGTCGAGACGACGATGCGGGCGCTCTCCGGGTCCGCCGCTTCGTCCGGGAACCTGCCGTCGGCGACCGCGCGGCGCAGTCGGTCCAGATCGAGCACCCCGCGCCCCGCTCCACGCGCGACCCTGCGCAGCACTGTCCACAGGGCGGCGGCGTCAGGTTCGTAGGGAAGAGGGATTTCCGAGAGGAGCGTACGGAACCGGTCCTCGGTGAGGCCGGTCGCCTCCGTGCGACGCAGCAGCTCGGCCACCCAGTACGGCACCGGACGCTCCTCCAGCGGGCGCCGTAGCCGGTGGTCGATGCCGTGCGCGTGCAGCAGGCCGGAAACCACGAGTGCCTGCTGATTGTCACGGGTGAGGACGGCGCAAGTCTCGGAGAGCTCCCGCAGGCCGTCCAGGGTGAACTCGTCGTCGAGGTCGCCCATGCCGTTCGCCGGATCCAGGAGGAGATCACGCAGCTCGTCGTAGAGCCTCCCGGCCTCGTTCGGATCGGTGACCTGCTGGAGAAGGGGGCCGTGCGCCAGAGCGATCCGGGCCTCGGCCGTGGTGGCCCGGAAATTCCTCGTGAGACGCAGCTCCACCAAGTCGTCAGGGTAGGAACAGCGCAGCCAGTCGAAGAACCGACCGGTCTCGTCGGCGCGTTCGTCCAGGTCCTCGATCTGGAAGCCGTACACGGACTGGGCGGCGTCTCCAACGACGGTGAACCCGCAACTCTCCTGGTACCGGTCGAGTAGCGTCTCTACCAGCTCACGGCGCCCGCCCAGCAGGTCCTGAACCTCGTCGATCACGACATGAGCGGGCGGCACCGCATCGCCCACCTCCAGCGCACCCTTCTCGATCGCGCGGGTCGCGGCCGCGATCCGCTCGTCGAAGTCGACCGCACCCCACTCGCCGTCCGGGTGTGCCTGGAGGAGCACCTCATAGGCCCACGCGTCGAAGGTACGGGCCCGTACCCGGTGGGCTCGTTCCCCGTGTCGAGAGATCCGTTCGCGCAGTTCCCGGGCCGCCGCTCGGGAGAAGGTGAGCACCAGGATCTCGGCAGCCTCCAGCGCCTGTTCGGGGTCCTCGTGACCGCACAGCGCGTCGAGCCGGCGCACCAGGGTGTGTGTCTTGCCCGCCCCGGCGCCCGCGGTGACCAGGACACGCGCGTCCCACGGCTGCTCGACTACGGCCAGCTGCTCGTCAGTGAGCGGAGGGCTGTCCTGGTAGACGTCGGTCACTTCCGGCTCCAGAGGTGCTCGAACTGGGTGAAGGCGAGGTGCGTGTCGAAGTTGGCGATGTTGTCGCTGACGTTGAGGATCAGACAGCTTTCCTTGCCGCCGTTCAGCGGTCCGCGCAGTCCGCGACCGATCATCTGCTGGTACACGTTGGTGCTGTAGACCGGCCTGGCCACCACCACGACACGAGTGGCAGGTGCGTCGAATCCCTGGGTGAGCACACCGTAGTTGGTGAGGACTCGGATGCGTCCGTTTCGGAAGTTCTCGATGCGGTTGCGGCGGTCCTGCGTGCTGGTCGTCGAGTCCACGGCGGCGGACGGGACACCGCGGTCGTTCAGCATGGCGGCCAGGTATTTGGCGTGGTCGACGGAGGTGGCGAAAAGCAACGTCGGCCAGTCGTCGCGCAGTTCGGCCACCGAGTCGACGATGCGCCGACTGCGTGCGTGGTCGTCGGCGAGCCGCTGTTCGGCGGAGCGAGAGAGCACGGCCATGCGGTCGGCGTGCGTCTTCTCGTCCCGGGTCAGTTCGATATGGCCGCCCTCAAGGGTGCGGTGCTCGACCTGGGCGAGCATGCCCCAGTCCTGGAGATCGCGATACGGGTCTCCCGACGGGAAGACTCCCTGGTCGAGTCGCCGATTGCCGAAGCGGCTGACCAGACGGCGGGTCTCCTCCTCGTTGGTGTTCCGGAACGGGGTGGCGGTCAGGCCGAGCAGATGCCGGCCGGTCTCGTACTGGGTGAGGCCCAGCCGGCTCAGGATCTCGGTGTACCGCTTGGAGATGGCGGTGTGCGCCTCGTCCACGATCACCAACGCGGCTTGGCGCAACCAGGCGTACTGGTCGGTGGCCAGGCAGCGTTCCAGCTTGGCATCGGTGGCGACGACAAGGTGCGGGTGATCGACTACGTTCCCGACCTCGCTGGTGCTCCACAGCCGGCTGATGGTGAGCGGGCGTTCGGCGCCCACCTTGCTCCAGACGAACTTCCAGCTTTGGACAGCCTGTTCGCACAGCTCTTCGGTCTGCGCGATCCACAGCAGTGGACCCTTGAGATCTCCCACCCGCTTCACCCAACGGATCACGGCCTCAGCAGTGACTCGGGTCTTGCCGGCGCCGGTCGGCAGGGACAGCATGCCGCGTTGCGGAGCCAGCCGATCGAGCATCGTGGAGATGTTCCGGACCAGGTCCTCCTGGTAGTCGTGGAGGCGGGGGAAGTCCCGGGGGCCGTCGACGGTCTCGAACGGAGGCAGGGACGGGGTCCTCGAACCGGCGAACGAGATGGGCAGCCTCATCTCCGACACGAACGCAATGGCTGCTGACGAGCCCCCGTACGCGACCGGCGCATTGGGAAAACGCGCCTGGATGTCCCGGGCGTGCTGCTGGAGCACTCCGTCACCGTGTGCGTTGAACGCCATCTGCGCGATTCGGCGCCCGGACGGATCCACACCGTCGGTCGCCTGCATCTCGGCCTCCATCAGCCCCTCGGGGAGGCCGGCCCGGAGGGCGTCGGCACCGATCAGCAGCTCGATCTTGGCCACCACGTCCGCGGCTTCGCGCACCGCCTTTTGCGCTGCCTTCAGCTCGCTGTCACGCGCCATGCGGTCCTGGTGCTCCAGGACCGCGCGGCAACCGGCGGCGCCGAGTCCGAGGCCGAGTTCGCGGTCGATGAGGCGAAGCATCGGCTCGGGCTCCAGCGGCATGCGGACCTTGACGGTGCCGTCCTGGCGCACGGCGTCCAGAGGGGAGGCGTGCGTGCCATTGGGCGTACGGACGACCTCCTCCAGCTCGCTGCACCGTTGCACCATGCTGTTCCGTTGCCCGCTGTTCAGGCGCTGCCGCAGGGCAGGGAACAGCTCGACCAGAGGAACAGGGTCACCCTCCGGTTCTTCACGGGTCTCCCGGCTGATCACGTCGGCATAGCGGAGCATCCCCCACTTCTCGATCATCAGCTCGGCATCCTCGGCGGTCGGTACGAGGAGTGCAGGGAGCTGTTCGGCACGGAGCGCCCGGTACTGAGCGGCACCGACGGCGATCGTGATCTCGGCGTCGGGGCGGGTGCCCCAGACATCGCCGATCCGGCATCGGGTCAGCGAGTCCTCGGGGAAGTCCGCGCCGAACCGGGTCAGCATCACGTAGGTGGTGCCGACGAAGGAATCGTCCTCGCTGCGGGTCACCTCGTCGAGGAGCATGTCCCAGTGGTCGATGGGGACCTCTTCGACAGTGGTCGGGAGCCGCAGCCTACGAGCCTTCTCAGGGGAGATTTCGGCGACCGGCAGCACGTCCCGGTAGTCGGCGAGCTGAGGGCCTACGGCTTCCTTCAGCGGCTTGATCCCCTGGGAGGTGACGGCCGTCCCGTACTTCCACAGCATCCACCGGATCGGTGAGGCCACCGCATGGCGGGTGCTGCTCTGCGCGCCGATCTGACGGATCCAGTTGTCCACCACTGCGTCGTCGGGCAACACCTTCAGGAAGGCCGCGCGGGACTCTTCGGAGAGGGCACGGAAGAGGTGGAGCGGACCGCCGATCGCCGCGCCCTCGACCTTCATCCGACTCAGTGTCGGGCGCGGGGCACGACTGTCCAACCCACGCAGGTAGGCGGCATGGACGGCTTCGCGGTATTCCTCGAACCACTCTTCGCCCGCCTGGGGCTGCACCCCACCGGACGGTCGCTCCCGCAGACCGACCTGGGGGAAGAACGGGGTGTCGTCGGAGTGGAACTTCAAGTCGACGGCGACGCTCGGGTCACGCTTCGCATCGACGACATCACCTGGCAGCATGCAGTTCTCGACCGGCCGGAACCGCCCATCGGCCGTCCGCACCCGGAGTGTCGAGCGCGGAGCGGGCACCCGCTCCAGGACCTTGTGGGCCAGCCGACGGACCCCCGCCTGGCGGAACAACTCCCAGAAGCGCTCCCAGTCCGAGTCGCTGTAGTGATCGAAGCCCTGATCGAGCACGCTGACGAACCTGCCCTCGATATCGGCCTCCCGAATGCCCAGGGTGTTGAGGGCATGAGCGAGTGACGGATCCTGTGCAAGTTCGTCGACCACGTACACCAGGGCCTCACGCAGCCCACCCTGGTCGGCCCGGCGGAACACCCTGCCGGGCACGGGGGCGACGAGACCGTGCTCCTCGGTGAGCACGATGTGGGCCTTGCGGGCCTCCTCCGCGTAGGGGGACTGAGCCTCGATCATGTTGGCGAGGATTCGCACGGCCACCGCCGACCCCTCGGGGGTCTTGCTTTCGACCAAGGCTTCCAGCCACTCGCGGACGTCGGTCCTCTCGTGCCCGGCCGCGCCGATGATGTGCTCGACCTTTCCGGAGCGTAGTGCGTCCGCCTCGACGCTTGGGTGCAGCCAGTTCGAGGGGCGCCCGGGGCATTGGTTCCACATCCGCAGCCAACTGGACAGTTTCTTCAGGTCCCTGTCGAGCCGCGGGTGGATCCGCAGTTCCGTGGGAACGCGCAGGACGCCGTCCTGGTCGGGCAGGGACGGCCGATCTGCGGTTCGGGCCCAGATCTCACGGGTCAGAAACTCGTCGGCCCAGCTGATCGATTCCTTGACACGGCCAGGCAGCAGGGGGAGGTAGGCGGCGGGGTCCTCGGCGGGTGCCAGGGAGGGAAGGGAGTCGACGACCAGCTGCGCCGCCACCCG
This sequence comes from Streptomyces arenae, assembly GCF_022343545.1. Classification (NCBI taxonomy): domain Bacteria; kingdom Bacillati; phylum Actinomycetota; class Actinomycetes; order Kitasatosporales; family Streptomycetaceae; genus Streptomyces; species Streptomyces arenae. The sequence continues at coordinate 22,154 of NZ_JAKQYH010000055.1, read as the reverse complement.
GATCATCTCCTGGTTGAAGGGGGAGGAGTCGAGGAGGTTCTGCCTGTCCTCGTTGGTCTTCCAGGCTCCGTTGAGGATGCCGCTCAACGACATCTCGTACTTGGTCGGGAAGAAAGACCAGAACGTACCGCGGCCACGGGTCCGCGAATTGACGAACAAGCCACTTTCCGGATCCTTCTCCAAGGCCGGAACACCCCATGAAAGGTCGAGTGAGAGCCGGCCGTGGAGTTCGCCGGCGTCCTCCCGGGCTGCCGGACCGGGGGTATGAGTGGTGGTGAACACCCGCCAGCGGATGGTGTTGGTTGCCCCGTTTCTCTCCTCGGTCACGGTGTGCAGGTCGCCGGCCTGTCGAGTGGTCAGGATCCGGCGAGCCGGCGGGAGATGACGACGGTCCTCAAGGACGACCCTCGCGACATGTGGAGAGAAGAGCTGGAAGCCCACGGGGAACTCATCGCGCGGCTCGCCGTTCTCCTTGGCGCGACCGCCGTGCATGTCCAGCCCGAGCCGTCGGTCCGCCTTCGGCAGCAAGGGCAGGCGTACGACGGTGGTTGCCCAGGTCAGCAGCTCGTGCAGGACAGGGTCGGCGGTGCGCTCTGCCTGCACGTCGAGTGGACGGGCCATCCGCAGCACAGGGGCGTCGAATTTCTGACCGTAACGAGCGGCCACGCCGGGCACGTTTTTGATTTGCTCGAACGACCAGGCGCGGTCGAACCCGAAACTTCCGGTACTGCTGAAGAACTCCGGGGCGTCGGTCACCACGAGTACCGACTTAACGCCTACTCCGAATCTCCCGATCTGCCCTCCACGCTTCTTCGACGTACTCATTCGAAGAATGGTTTCCGCCCCCTCGGGAGTTACGGGATTTCCTTCGTTCGCGCAGTAAAGATGTTTTGCTGTGAGAACGACTTGGATTCGACCTCCAGGCTCATCTGCGATTTCGTCGGCGGCATTCTGGACAAGTTCAAAAAGCTGGCGATCGCCATATCCACCCTGAGCGATGCGGCGCTCTCCATTGGCGTGTTCAGCTACGAGTCCGGGGTCCACGGCATAGGTTTGCAGGACGCGGGAAGACTGCTCAATGACGGTTTGAATGACCGGAGGGGAAGAAGATGGCATGTCCAGCACTCCTGAAGGTGTCAAGCAGTAGGACGAAGGTGTGCTTGACGGGCCGGCTGTCGATTCCGCAACAGCCGGCCCGTGGGTGTGCGAGTGGTGCCTCAAGGCGTGGCGAAGGTGGCCTGCCAATCTGTCTGTGCTGGTGAGGCCGCACTCAGGTGGGACTCCGAGGAGCTCCTGACTCCGCGGGTGACGTTGCAGGGTGGTCAGGCCGAGGGCGTGGTGTCGTCGGGGGGTTCCTGAAAATACTGAGCCATGCAAGGAAATCTATTGACAAAATCATCTGCGCACGGGTGACCCTTAAGGATGTCTGCCGCCGCCTTCATTTCCACCTCCCCAATCGCAATGTCAAGTTCGAGGCGGCTCCGACCGCGGTCTGAATCCAAGTCGTATCCGTAGTACTCGTCCATTAAGAATCCCCCTGTCGGTATGGTTGCCGCAGGGGTGCGATGAAGCGAAAATGCCCCCCCCGTGGAAAAATAGGTGTACGAAATCTCTGGGACGCAAACCAAACGTCCTCACTGGAAATCAGGGTAGCAGGTTGCAACCCCATGTAGCCAGTGCCTCTATTTTTGATTGAGGAGGGGCTTGGGTCGAGGTTAGGATAGACCTGTGGCTTTTGGCTCTCGGTCAATTTTGGGCAGAGTTCTGTCCTGCCGCCCGATCCCCCTCGAATTTGCATTCAGGTTCACCGGCGGGGCGAAACTTTTCGCCGTTCCTCATATTATCTGGCGCCAGTCGTGGCGGTCAACCCCTATCGCTCCCAACTCCGCCTGGCCGGTCGGGAGTTGAGGGCCCTCCATGGGGAGAATGGATGCAAATGCGGTCAAAGCCGGGCAACTCGGTCTGTCTGCTTAAGCGGTCGGAAGGTCCGGGCTCGATCAACTGTTGGTTGACAGTGTTCAACTCGTCAAATTAGCCTCCTGGTCTACGACATGCGAGCTGCATGCGGCTCCAGGGGAAGAGCAGGTGGCACGTGGATACAGGCGAGGAGTTCGGGCCCTGGTTGGCTCGACAGCTCAAGCTCGCGGGAAAGACTCAGGCTGAACTGGCCGACGAGCTCCAGCTCACTCGGGCCGCCGTGTCCGCCTGGATCACGGGCCGGTCGACGCCTCGCACCACCGTGATGACGGACATCGCAAAGGCGCTCGGTACCGACGTCGGGACGGTTCATACCCGCACGACTGACACCCAGGCCGGCCTCCCAGTGACCTGGTACCACCGCCCGGGTTATCACGACGGTGGCCGCGACATGGGGAATGCCGCAGCCTTCGCCTTCGACGCCGACGTGCAGGTCCTCGCCCGCGAGACCTGCCAGAACAGCCTGGACGAGCGCCTTACGGAGAACGGCCGCCCGGTCCGGGTCCGCTACACCCTGCACGAGCTCACCGGTGAGACCCTGGAGTCCTTCCGTGAGGCGATCCTCTGGAACGATCTCTTCCCGCACTACTCCGCCGTCTCGGAGGCCGCCGCCAATCAGAAGGTCGGCCGGGTCGTGGACGCCGGGGTGCGCGACATGTACGAGAAGGGCCGGTTGGTCCTGCTGCGTGTGGACGACTACAACGCTTCCGGGCTCATCGGCGACGACTACGAGGACGGCAAGTTCGCCGCGGTGGTCAGGCGACAGTTGGAGAGCCTCAAGTCCGGTCCCAGCGCGGGTGGTTCCTACGGCCTGGGCAAGGCGACGCTGTGGGCCACCAGCGCCCTCGGACTCGTGCTCATCAACTCCACTCTGTCCGTGCCTCACGAAGGACGTACCGAAAGAAGGGTCATCGGCCGTCTCGAACTGCCGTGGCGGGAAGTGGACGGCGAGCCGTACGCGGGCCCGGCGTGGTTCGGGCGCCCCGATCCCGATTCGCCTGGTGCGATGGTCGCCCGTTCCTGGTGGGCGGACGAGGAGACCGTCGCACGCCTGCATCTGACCAGGGAGAGCGACGAACCCGGTACCTCCTTCCTCATCGTCGGCGCGCACGATGTCGCCAGCCTTGAGAGCAGGTCCGACTCCGACGACGAGACCGGCGGTGTCGAGGACGGCGACGAGGACACGCGGGACATCCGCAAGATGCACGGTCGCCTGGTAGAAGCGCTGGGACGTGACTTCTGGGCCGCGATGACCGGCGGCGGCAGCAGGCTTCCTCTCCTGGAAGTCTCTGTCCGTGCCTTCCAGAACGGCAAGGAGGTCGTGCCGGAGAAGCAGGTCGACCCCTCTGCCGAGCAGCCTGCCCGGACTCGTGCTCTCAGGGCGCACTACGAAGGCACCACGGTGGACCGCCTCACCGAGGCCGGGCAGGTCGCGGCGCGGAACGTCCCGTTGAAGCTGCCGCTCTCCGGTGGTTCCCACGGGACGCTCGGCACGCACCAGGCGGTCCTGCTGGTCACCGAGGCCGAGGGGGACAGGGAAGGAGACGGGGGAAAGAACCAGGTGCACTCGCTGCGCGGCAACCGCATGACCGTCAGGAGGGCCGGCGTTCCGAGACTGCCGCTCGGGACCAACCCCTTCCAGGCCGTTCTGCTGGTGGGCGAGGCCGCCGGAGAAACAGCTCCCTTTGCAAAGGAGGCCGAGGAATTTCTTCGTGCGGCGGAACCGCCTGAGCATGACCGCTGGGGACAGACGGAGGAGCTGACTCTGCGCTGGTCCCCGTCCGCGTATCGGCGGATCAGCGCGCTGACGGCTGAGGTCAACAATGCCGTCAGGGAACTTGTCGCGCGTCCGAAGCGCAGCAGCAGCCGCGAGGGCGGTGAGGCCGTGCGCAAGGCGTTGACCGTGAGAACGAGGCCGAAGGCCAAGGCCCCCGCCGGGCCGGTGGTTCCGGTGCTGGACACTCTCGATGCGACAGTCGGCGACGGGGGAGAGTGGCGGATCACCGCCGAAGTGAGCATCCCGCGTGGCGACGAGATCGTCCCGATGGTGCCGATCGCGCAACTGGATGTGCGGTCCGGAGGCCGTCCGAAGCTGGAGTGGGCGGAACTCGTGGCTGTCGAGGGTTGCGAGGTGGAGGACGGGACCCTGCGCTTCACTCCCGGCGTGCGTCGAGCGAAGTTCCAGGGATTCACCGATGTGAGCAGTCACCCGGTCAGGACCACGCTCACCCGCCTGGTCGTCGAACTCCGTGCGGGAAAGGGGGAGTGACGCGTGAAGATCTACCCGTACAAGCGGCTCAACCGGCCGGTCACTCTCAGAGTGACCTCGGTCTCCCTCAAGCTCTCGGACGGCACTCGCGACCAACTGGAGACCACCGCGTACTCAACCCAGCAGCAATCCGTCGCGCTCGGCATTGCCGGCCACACCGACTGGGTGAGCGCCACGATCGGCCTCTCGGCGACACTGCCACCTGGGGCGAACGCGCCGGATGCCGCCTGGTCCGATCTGCGTGTTCTGGCCGTGCTGACCGATGGCGAGACCAACGTTCGTACCTCTGCGGATCTCACGCTTGACGCCGAGGGCGGACGGGACTGGTCGGGATCGCTGGAGGTGCTCCGTGACGACCACTTGGGTCGCGCCTCCCTCGCCGTGTACGCCGTCGGAACGGTGGACGGAGTGCGCGGACGGTCGATTGCCGAGACCGACCGGAGCTGGATCGTCGACACAGTCTCCGACGAGCCGGTTCGGGGACTCCAACTGGACGTCCAGACAGCGTCGTTCAAGCGAAGCTCGCGGGAGTGGCTCCAGGTCTACGCAGACGCACCCTGGATCGTGGACGTCTCCGCGAGAGTCCCCACGGTGTTCGTGAACACCGACATCGAGGGGGTTATCGGCCTGCTGGACAGCAACGGTTCGGGAGTGGACAGCAAGGTACGTGACCTTCTGGTCGCCCAGATGGCGACCGACGTCTGGACCGCTGTGTTCCACGGCGCCATCGGCGATCTGGAGGTGGAACCCGGAGGCGGCCCGGTCTTCCCGACCGATTGGCAGGGCGAGGTGCTGCGGGAGATGCTCCCGGACGTCGTCCCCGGCGTCCACGTCGAGGAGGCCCTACGGCAGGTGCACCGCCGGCGTACCGGCGAATCGGGCTGGGTCGAGCTGCAGACCCGTATCCACTACGCGGCGGTCCGCCGTGCCGATGCCACCAAGGCGCTTGCCTATGTGATCCGCAGCCTGGAACAGATGAACCGCGAGAGTGAGACGTGATCAGCCAACCGAACCACGTACCGGAGCGGCTTGCGCTGCTAGCCACCTCGGCCGTCGACCCGTTCCTCACCGAAGAACTGCTCAGAGGCGAACAGGTTCACGGCGGCATCGACCTCGCCAAGGTCGTCGAACCGCTTCCCGAGGACGACGCTCGATGGTGGGTCGAGCCGATCCGAAGCCTGGTGGAAGACGCCATGTTCGAGTTCCGGGAGGACCGCACCCGAGCCGACGCATGGCTCGCGCCACGGCTCCACGCCACGCTTCGCCTTACCCGGCGAGAAGCGGCGGACAAGCGTCTGTGGAACCACCTGGCCCTGGCGGTGGCTCCCGACTACGTCGCTTGGCGGCACCTGTCGGAGCCGACGGCGGCTAGGCCGCAAAGGCGCATCGCAGCGGAGCGCTTCCGTGGTCCTGCGGACCGGCAGTGCTTCTCCCGTCTGTGGTGGGCGGCTGAGCTCTTCCGGAACGGGGCGGACTACGAGCCGGTCGAGGTTGCCTGCGGAAATCAGGATCTCATCCACACCGTTCTCCGGAGTGGGCTCGTCGACCACCGGCCCACCGCACAGGCTTTGGTCCGTCTCCTGAAGGCCGGCCAGATCTCCGGCGGGCGAGAGGTCGTCGGCCTGAGCGTCGCGATCAACGCGGCTGGTGCGACCCTCATCTACGACACCCTGGCGCCGGACCAGCCCCGCGACCCGGTCCATCTTCGGGCATGGATCGCGGAAGCGGAATCAGCACCACCGGTCGAGCGGTACGAACTCCCGAAGGGGCCCGACGAGGACCCTGTTCCGGAGGCGTCCGTGGCCGCGCTCACCAGCTACTTCGCGGAGCTGTTTGAGACCGCACCGGTCAGGGGCCGGAAGACCGCGGATTGACCTGGTGCGGCGGTCGGGCTACTTGGTCGCCGCCTTCTTGCTCTTGCGTGGGCGCATGGAAGAAGGCGGCGGCACCTGGTCCTTGGCCTGCGGGCACCTGTCGGTGCAGTGGTCGGGCGCGCCGCAGCCATCGCTTCTCAGCTTGGCCCGCTGCTCCTCGGTGGCCGGCTGCCACGGCTTCCTCAGCGCCTCCAGGTCCGGCTTGGGAAGTCCGAGGGCGGAACTCAGCAGGTGCGCACCGAACAGGGGCGGTACGGCGTTGCCCACCTGCTGAGCCTGCGCCGTACCGGACCACGGATAGTCCGGAGGGAAGCTCTGCAGCATGCCCGCTTCGTTCATGCTGAACCGCGGTCCTTCGTAGACGACCTTCTCGTTGAGGTGCTCGAAAACCACGAAGCGGGAGATACGGCCGGTGACAGTGGTGGCGGGCTGCTGGTCGGTCCGCACTCCACGCCTCCCCGGATGACCCGAACTGCCGTAGTTCGAACGGACCAGGAAGGGAGTGACACGCCCGGGATGTGAGCCCACCGGGTCTGAAAGGGCATCACGCATTGACCGCCAGGGAAGCCTGTTCTCGTCGCTCCCCGACGTGGCGCCGTCGTCAAGCGTCGGTTGAAGGACCTGGTCAGGTGGGCTCGTCCCGTTGGTCCGGTTCCATTCCTTAGCATCGTAGGAACGGTGGGTGGGGGATGGGAGCGAAGGCTCGCCGAGCCCTTCGCGCCGAGCGATCAACACCGCGCGTGATCGCGTCTGCGGTACCCCGTAGGTCTCCGTGTCCAGAACTCCGACGACAACCTGGTACCTGGTCCCGTCGGGGAGCCCTGTCTCGGCCAGTACCTTGGCGTAGTGCTCCCACAGCGGAGCCACTGCGGGGACCTGCTCCAGGACGATCACGTCGTACGGTCGGTTCTCACGGTTGGGGCTCCGCGTCGCCTGAATCGCGTACCGGAGAGGTTCGAGGACCAGGGCGGTGCGTGGATCGGGGAGATCCTTGAGTTCTTCGTCGATCTCCTTGTCGGAGTCACCTGGCATCAGACGGTCGATGTACTTCTTGACCCTGTCCAGGGCCTGGCGCCCGGCGCCGTGCCCGGCCACCGAGTACGTCTGGCACGGGGGGCCGCCGGCGAGCACGTTGATCTCCGGCGGCAACGACTCGAAGGCGTCCCTACGTACCGCGCTCACATCTGCGTGAAGGGTGTCCAGCCCGGCGGCGTACCGGGTCAGGCAGGCGCTTTTGTCCCACTCGACGCCGAGACTCGGGATGTCGAGCGAGTGACCGGCGACGTCCAGCCCTCCGGGACCTGCGAAGAGGTCGAGGACGAAAGGCTGGTCGAGGATGGACTTGTGGGACGCCGTGCTGGTCATGTGGCCGAAGTCTAGCCGGCAGCGGGGACTGCTGGATCCCGAATCAGCGCTGCGGCGACAGCCCTCCCCAGCGCCTCGCCCACCGGTGGTGGTGTCGCGTGCCCGACCTGGCGGTATCGGGCGGTCTTGCGGCCGGTGATCGCCCAGGTCTCGGGAAAACCCTGCAGCAGGGCGGCCTGCTCAACCGTGATCTTCACCATGTTGTCCCTGCCGAGCTCGGGGTTCCAGACGAAGTCCGCGTCGGGGACGACGTCGCCCACAGTGTGACCGTTGACACCCATGGTCGCCCAGGTCCGCTTGGCTCCCGTCGGTCCGAGGTCCGCGCCGCCCCGGTTCTTCGAGCCGCCGACCAGAGTGGGTGCCGGTCGATCGGCCTGGGCGACCCAGCGGGCGGCGTCCGGCCAACCCCGCGAGGCCATGGTCGGTCCCAGAACGGCGCCGACCGTCGTGGGCTGCTGCACGGTCGGTGCCGGTGGCCGGAATGCCGCGGCCCACTGCTGCTCGATGGCGACGAGGACGCCCTGCTTGCGGTTCTGGGGCACGCCGAAGTCGACCGCGTTCACAACGAACCAGCTGAACTCGTATCCCAAGTGGGCCAGTTCGGCTCGCGCGAAATCGCGGAACTGCTCGTAGGCGTCGGAGTGCGCGAGTCCGGGCACGTTCTCGATGAGCACCGCACGAGGCCTGATCGCATGGACGAGATAGACGGTGGCCGTCAGCAAGCGCTCCTCGGCTCCAGAATCGGCGCGTCCGACGGTCGCGCTCGACTTCACCCTCGGCAGGCCGGCCGAGAGGAGATCCACGTCGAGGCTCTCGGGGTGCTCCGCCGGGTCGAAGTCCATCAGGTCGGTGCGAAGAACGTTCCAGTGCGGGCGGTTGGCCCGCAGAGTGTCGACGGCGAGATCGTCCTCGTCCAACAGCAGGCGCGGCTCGAAACCCGCCTGCTCCAGTCCCAGGGCGAGCCCACCCGCCCCGGAGCACACGTCGACGAAAGTCAGTCCGCTCATTTTCTTCTCCCCCGCGTCCCTTCGGCCCGGCGTCGCTCCACGGCCGCCGCCACGCGCACGGCCACTTCCCCGGGAGCTTCATGCTCCCAGAAACGCAGCACCGTCCAGCCTTCCGCGACCAGATGCTCGGTCGTCTCCCGGTCGCGGGCCATGTTTCGATCAAGCTTGCGGCGCCACCAGTCCGCATTGGCCTTCGGGTGAGTGGCGTGCTGGGGGCAGCCGTGCCAGAAGCAGCCGTCGATGAGGACGGCGACCTTGGCCCGAGTGAAGGCCACGTCGATCCGTCGTCGGGGCATGCCCGGCACGGGATATTCCACGCGATAACGCAGTCCGGCCGCATGCAACAGCCGCCGTACGGCCAGCTCTGCCGCCGTGTCTTTGCTCACCTGCTTGCTCATGCGGGCGGACACGGCGAGAGAGGAGGGGACGACATGTGGCACGGGAGTATTTTGCCGGCGCGGCCGGACCGGCGTGCAACCGAGGAAGAACCTGCCCTACTGGAGGGGTGTCCTCGCTGACGGGGCCACCCGCTTCCTTGTCAGTGTCGTGCCTCCACGCCCCGCCTCAAGGGCGCTCCCGCTCCGCTGCGCTCCGCGTCCGCGTCGGCTTCGCCGATGGCCCTGCGGGCCACCCTTGACCCGGGCCGCTCCGGCACGGGGGAGAAGCGAGCGGGCGGCCCGGGGAAAGTGGGCGGCTTGCGATGGTGTGCCTCAGAGGTGGGCTGCGGTCGTGGCCGGGGTGGGGAGCGCGTCGGGTCGTCCGGGCACGCCGGGTGGGTCCGGCGGCAGCAGCCTCAGGGTGGTTACGCGCCGTGGCAGGCGTCGTAGCGCTGGTTCTGGCCGCACCAGCAGTCCGAGGTGCGCTGAGGGGGCCAGGTCACCGCTCGGCCGCGGGCCGCGAGGATTGTGGCGTACTGGGGGAGGAGGGTGGGGTCCGACGGGGAGGAGAGTTCTGAGGCTGCGAAGGCCTCGTAGGAGGGGACCGTTCCCGTGACGATGCCCAGGTTGGGGGTGCCGGAGGTGGAGAGTTCCCGGAGGGAGGACTCTATGGTCGAGAGGTGTTCGTCGTGGGAGGGGTACTCCGTGGCCAGGTCCGGGTACGCCGAGAGGAGTTCCCGGAGTTCGTCCGCCGGCCAGTGCAGCACCGCCACCGGGAAGGGGCGGGAGAGGGCCTCTCGGTAGGCGCCGAGTTCTGCCTGGAGGCGGGAGATCTCCGCTTCCAGTTCCGCCGGGTTGTCCGAGCCCAGGGACCACACCCGCTTCGGGTCGTGGAGTTCGTCCAGGGAGACCGAGGAAGAGTGGGACGAGTGGAGGGTGTCGGCGCGGGCGTCCCAGTCGTCGTGGGGGAGGCCGAGCATGCGGCGGACCCTGTGCCGGCCGAACAGCACCGGGTGCGTCGCGTACGGGGGTTCCGCCACGTCCGTGAGGAGGAGGGTCGCCGCCTCCGTGAACGTCTCGTGCGCCGCTTCCAGTTCGTCGTGGGATTCCAGGGACTCCGCGACGATGACCCAGGGGGCCGGATCCCGGGGGGCCGTGGCACGGACGCCGTCGATGATCGCCCGGGCCTCGGCCTCGTGGTCGTACTCCCAGAGGTTCGAGGCCTTCAGCGCCCGGACCAGCGGCGCGTTCTCCAGGGTGTCCTGCGCGGACAGCAGGCGGTCGTAGAGCGCGGTGGCGGCGGGGCGGGCGTCGGCCAGTTCCAGGTGGGCCGCGGCCTGGAGGAGGAGGGCTTCGGCGTCCTCGGGGTACAGGCCGGCGGTCCGCTCCAGGCGTGCCGCTTCGGCGGTGTGGTCGACGACGTTCTCGGCAGGCGTGTCGGGGCGCATGAACGACACCGTACTGCCCGGCGGTGACAAAGAAGAGACAGGGATGGGGGGCAGTCGGTGCGGTCGGGAGCGAGGGGAGTCGTTCGGTGCGGTTCGAGTTCGGTGGGTGTGTCGTGGAGTGGCGGGGGCCCGCTCCTTATTACTTCCTGCCGGTGCCGGAGGAGGAGTGCGAGGAGATCCGGGCGGTGGCGGCCATGGCCTCGTACGGCTGGGGGGTCGTTCCCGTTGAGGTGACCTTGGGCGGGGTCGTGTTCGAGACGTCCCTGTTTCCCAAGGACGGCGGGTATCTGTTGCCGCTCAAGAGCGCGGTGCGCAGGCCGCAGGGGCTGGGCGCGGGGGACGAGGTGCGGGTGGAGCTGCGGGTGCGGCTCGGGTAGGCGCCCGACATGCGTCGTGACGGCGGGACGCGGTGAGCGTGGCGGCGGGGCACGGGGAGGGCGTGGTCCCGCCGCCGGTTGGGGTCAGATCGTCACGCCGTCGATCTGCAGGGTCTGCACCGCCTTGGCCGCGACCGACACCGCCACCGTCTTCCCTGAGAGGTAGGTGTCCGAGTACGACTTGTACGCGTCGCCGCCCGTGGTCACCGTGTTCCAGCGCGGAACCAGGCCGTTCGTGCCGCCCGTCACCGTCGTGAAGCCGGAGAGGTTGAAGGTGAAGGTCTGGGCGGAGGTGGCCGTGTTCAGGGCGACGATCACCAGGCGCTTCGCGGAGGAGTCGTAGGCCGCGACCGCGTTGCTCACGCCCGTGTCGAGGATCTTCATCCCGGGGCGGATGTGCCGGCTGAACTGCGCCATCACGTAGTACTTGGTGGTGATGGCGCCCGCGGTCAGGGTGCTCGCGTCGTACGCGATCATCGCCCAGTTCGTGGACGGGTCCATGACCTGCCAGTAGACCCACGCGGTGGGGTGCAGCCAGCGGAAGTCGTAGAGCAGGTTGAAGGCCATGGTGTAGCCGGTGCCGTCGTTGTCGCCGGTCTCGGAGTTCCACAGGGCCTTGCCGGCCGTCGTGACGACGTCCGTGTAGAGCAGGTCGCGGCGGCCGCCGGAGCCCTGGTAGCCGTGGACGTTGACGCGGTCCACATAGCCCTTCGTGGTGGAGGAGAAGGCGCTCCAGGTGGTGCGGGCGAGGTCGTAGCTGGTCTCGTCGGAGGCGGAGATCTTGGTGCTGGTGAGGCCCCGGCTGTTCAACTCGCTGCGTAGATAGGGGAGTACGGCCGCCTGGACCGTCGAGTCGATGTGGCAGCCCTCCTGGGTGCCGGTCGCCGTCCACCAGGAGGACGAGGGCTCGTTGAAGGCCTCCACCGTCGCGAAGTTCACGCCCCAGTTGTTCTTGGCGTACAGGGCGACCGAGGCCAGGTGGGAGGCGTGCTGGCGGTAGTTCCAGGACTGGAGGTTGTTGCCGCCGTCGGCGGCGCCGGACGGGTTGTGGTTGAGGCACATCCACCACATGGGGGAGTTGGCGAAGAGTTCGGCCGTCGCGCCGCGGTTCACCGCCTTGACGAGCATCGCGCGCTGGGTCGCGTCCGCGGTCCAGTCCCAGGCCGAGGAGGTGGGGTCCTCGTTGTTCCAGTCCTGCCAGTAGCCCTCGATCTGCTTGTACGCGGGGATGTTGGCGGAGGCCACCATGCTCTCGCCGCTCACGGTGTTCCAGCTGCACGCGCCCAGGTTGTAGCGGGCGATGTTCAGGCCCAGGCCGGGCAGCGAAGTGCTGTTGTACGTCGTCGACTTGGTGGTGAAGAAGATGTCGGCGAAGTCGTCCCGGGTGCCGAAGACGTTGCCCCACCAGGCGAGGGACGTGCCCCAGCCCTCCCACGTGCCCCACGACGTCGACGGGCTGACGGTGATCGTCGCGTCGGCGCGGGCCGTGCCGGTGGCCAGGGCGCTGCCCAGGATGCCGCCTCCGGCGGCGGCCAGGAGTGTTCTGCGTCGGATCATGGCTGTTTCTCAACCTCTCCGTGCGGCTCAAACACCGGTTCCCGGACCGGCGTTGACTCGTCCCCCCGCATGCCAACACGAAGCATCAGGTGTGGCGTGTGGGGTTGTCGAGGGTTGCGACAGTGCTTTCTAAAACCCGTGGAGGAAGTGATCGTGGGGAGGGGTGGGGACGGGAAGCCCTACGGCTCTGGTGAGTTGGCCGCGATCGCCTTATCGTGCGGGCCCAACCGGGCGTCGGCGGGAGGTGTGCGGTGCGGCGGGTGTGGTGGGTGCGGCGGGTGTGGCGGGTGCGGGGGGTGCGGGGGGTGCCGCGAGTCGTGGGGCACGGTGACCGGCGGTGGTGGGCGCGGCGACGGCGGGCGGGACGCGGAACGGTGGGGCAGGCGGCGGTGGGACGGATGCCGGTGGGGCGGCGGGTGCTGTGGAGCGGGGGTGAACTCCTCGTCACCGTCGGCGTGGTGCTCATGCTGCTGGTCGTGCACCAGCTGTGGTGGACCAACCGGGAGGCGAAGCGGGGCGCCGAGCGGAAGGTGGAGGCACTGGAACGGGAGTGGGGGAGCGCGGGGGGTTCCGGGGGTGCGGGCGACGGGGCGAAGGGCGGCTCCGGTACGACCGGTTCCGCGTCGTCCACCGGTACCGGCACCGGTAGCGGCGGCGGTACCGGCAGCGGTGCCGGGCGGCGGCAGTCGTCGTACACCACCCGGGTCGTCGCCTCGCAGGCCTACGCCGTGCTCGTCGTCCCGCGCCTCGGTCTGCGCGTGCCCGTCGCCGAGGGCGTCAGCAAACCGAACGTGCTCAACCACGGGTACGTCGGTCACTATCCCGGCACCCAACAGCCGGGCCAGGCTGGGAACTTCGCGGTCGCCGGGCACCGGAACACGCACGGGGAGCCGTTCCGGTACCTCCCCCGGCTCCGGCGGAAGGACACCGTCGAGGTCGAGACGAGGGCGGCGACCTACACGTACGTCGTCGACCAGATCCTGCCGCAGACCTCGTCCCGGGACTCGGGGGTCATCAGGCCCGTACCGCGCTCGATCGTGAAGCCGTCGTACGGGTACAAGGAGCCGGGGTACTACATCACCCTCACCACCTGCACGCCCGAGTTCACCTCGCGGTACCGGATGGTGGTGTGGGGGAAGCTGGTCTCGACGCGGCCGCGGGCGGGGAGCGGGTGAGCGCCCAATTCCCGTCGCCGTAGCGGCCCGACGGGTGCAGGGGGGGCAGGGGGAGGGCGTCGAGTGGGGCGGTGCCGAAGCCTGGCCGGCGGCTCGTGGTCCCGACGAGGCTCGTGCTTGCGACGCGGCTCGTGGTACCGATGCGGCTCGTGCTCGCGACGTGGCTCGTGGTCCCGACGTGGCTCGTGCTTGCGACGTGGCTCGTGGTCCCGACAGGCGACGGGTGACCGCATCGCCTACCGTGAGATGGTCCAGTGAGCCCGTGGTCCACGGCCTCGGAGTGCTCACGTCCGCAGTCGCGGACCTGTCCGGTGGGGGCCACGGGGGGTACCGGCCGGCCCACTGCCTCGCCCAGGGTCGTAGGACCATGTGGGGGACCTTCAGGCATGCGTGCAGAGGACATAGTCATGCGTGCGGAGGACATGGCGGCGGCCCGAGAACCGGAGGGATCATGACCATGTCCCGCCTGTCCCTGAAAGCCACGCTGTGCATGTTCGTCGCGTTGCTGACGGCAGCGCTGTGGACCCAGCCCGCGAGCGCGTACACCTGGGCCCGAAGAGTCACCGTCTACAACGCCTCCGGTCTCTGCGTCCAGGGAGACGCGGGCATCGACCACAAGAAACCCGGCGTGCTGTCCGGCGACCTCGCCTACTCGGAGACCTACGCGTTCACGCAGGGCTGCGGTACGGGGCTGAACTCGCCCGACGGCTGGGCCGCCACCCGAGTGACCGTCTTCCGGTGGAACGGGTCCGCCTGGGCGGCCTGCCGTACCAGCGGCTGGAAGGTCGGCGCCACGGGCGTGAACCAGTGGGGTGCGTGGGGTCCGGCGCAGGTCTTCGACTGGGGCGGCTGGGCTTCGTGCGGGGCGGGCTTCTACGGGGCGCAGGCCAGGGCCCTGGTCTGGGACGGCTCCCAGTGGCGTGGCGGCAACGTCTGGTCGGGGTTCGAGCAGGCCTCGCCCACGGGGTTCGCGAGCATGCGGCAGCCCGCGCCCGGTTCCGCTCCCGCCGCGCAGTCCGACGTACCCGCGTTCCGCCCGGCGGCACAGTCCCGGTGACGGGCGGGAGCAGGCGGCGGACGGGAGCTGGGGTGGAGGCCGCCGCCGGGCGGACCGCCGCTCCCGCTAGCGCGTACCCGCCGTTCCGGCCGGCGCGTACCCGCCGTTCCGGCCGGCGCGTACCCGCCGCTCCCGCTAGTGCGCCCGCTCCCGTAGCGCCATCACACCCGCCGCCCCCAGCGCCGCCACGCCCGCCGACACCACCATCGCCACGTCCGCGCCGTGGGCCAGGCCGCCCCCGGTGGACGTGGCGATGGCGATCGTCAGGGCCACGCCCGCGCAGGAGCCGATGTAGCGGAACGTCTGCTGGGCGCCCGAGCCCATCGCGGCGCGGGCGGCCGGGACCGACTCCACCGCCAGCAGGGGCAGCGCCGCGTTGAGGAGGCCGCTGCCCGCCCCGCCGAGCACCAGACCGGGCAGGAGGCGGGGCCAGGAACCGGCGTCCAGCGCGCCCAGCATGGCCAGCGCGCCGCCCGCGTGCAGCAGGAAACCGGCGGCCAGCTGCCAGCGCGGGGCGACCCGGCCGGCCAGCCGCTTCGCCTGCAACGCCACCGCGAAGGACAGGCCGGACCAGAGCAGGAACAGCCACGCCGTGTCCATCGCGGACATGCCCAGCGTCTGCTGGAGCAGCGCCGGCAGGAAGCTGAACAGGCCGATCACCGTCAGACCCGTGACGAGACCGGCGAGGGAGGAGGACAGGAAGCGCGGGGTGCGGAAGAGGGCCAGGTCGATCATCGGGGTCGGCGCGAAACGGCGCTCGATCACGGTGAACAGCGCCAGCAGGACCACCGTCGCCGCCAGCAGCAGGCCGACCTGCGGCCGCAGCCAGCCGTCCCGGCCCAGCGTCAGGGCCGCGACCAGGGACACCAGCGCCAGCCCGAAGGCCAGCGCCCCGGCGACGTCCGGGCGGCCGCCGCGCGGGGAACGGGACTCCGTCAGCGTCCGGACGGAGAGGGCCGCCACCAGTAGGGCCGCCGCGCCCAGCACGGCGTACGCCACCCGCCAGTTCGGCATCGCCCCCGCCACCAGCGGGCCGAGCGCGATGCCGCCGCTCACGAACGCGCCCCACACGCCCGTCGCGTGCAGCCGGCCGCGCGGGGTCGGGAACGCGGCCACCAGCAGGCCCAGGCTGCTCGCCAGGATCGCCGCGCTCGCCGCGCCCTGCGCCACCCGCGCCAGGGTGAACGCCCAGGTGGAGGTGGTGAGGCCGCCCAGGGCCGTGGTCAGGCCGAGGGCCAGGGTGCCGGCGACGAAGACGCGGCGGCGCCCGTAGTCGTCGGCGAGGCTGCCCGCCACGAGGAGGAGGGCGGCGAGGCCGAGCGGGGTGCCGTTCAGCAGCCAGGCCTGCGCGGACAGCGGGGTGTGCAGGGCGGTGGCCGTTTCGCGGAGCGTGACCACCGGGGCCGTGTACGTCATCAGGGCCACGGCGGTCGCGGCGCTGGTGAGGGCCAGGGTGGCACGGGCGCTTCGGGACGGGGCCGAGTCCGTGCCGGGCGGTGCGCCCACGGCACTCCCCGAGGGGAGGGTTCTTTCATTGAACCTAGTCATGGCGGTACCGTAACACCATCGGTTCGTTCATTGAACCTTGGACAGAGAAGTTGACTAAGGTGGTCGGCATGGCACTGGGCAAGGACTACGTGACGCAGGAGTGCTCGATCGCCCGCGCGCTGGAGGTCGTCGGCGAGCGCTGGACCCTGCTCGTCGTCCGCGACGCGCTCTACGGCGTGCGGCGCTACAACGACTTCCTCGTCCACCTCGGCATCCCGCGCGCCGTGCTGTCGGCCCGCCTGAGGACGCTCACCGAGGAGGGGATCCTGGAGAAGCGCCGGTACCAGGAGTCGCCGCCCCGCGACGAGTACGTCGTCACCGACCGGGGGATCGCGCTCTGGCCCACCCTGCGGGCCCTCGCCCTCTGGGGACGCGAGCACCTCATGGACCGCCGGCTGCGCTACTTCCGGCACGTCGAGTGCGGGACCGAACTCGGCCCGTACGGCGAATGTCCCGCCTGCGGAACCGTCGTACCCGTCGCGGACGTTCTCATCACGCCGGGACCGGGACTCGACCCCGACCCGGCCGACCCGGTCAGCCGCGCGCTCCTCAAGCCGAAGCGGCTCCTGGAGCCGCTGGAGACAGATCCGGTATAACGGCGGTACGAGCAGTACAGGCAAGCGAAGAGCGGTGCACAGGCGGTACGAGCGGTACAACGGCGTTGCGAGGGAGGGGGGTTCGGAGATGCGGGTGCACGGCCGTCAGGTCCTGTCGTCGCGTCCCGCCGCCCTGCTCCTGCTGCTGCTGTTCGACCTCCTGCTGCTCGACTCCGGCAGCCTCTTCACCACCGTCGCGCTCGCCGCGACCGCCGCCGTCGGCTCGGCCCTCGCCGTCAGCTGCCTGCTCGCCGCGCGGTCCGCGCCCGCCGTCCCGCCCACCCGGGTCCGTACGGCGATACGCGACCGGGCCCGCCGCACCGCCTTCCTCGCCCAGTGCGATCCGGACGCGAAGGGCCGCACCAGGCCACGAGCACCCGGGCACGCCCTCCGGGCGACCACCGCGTAAGGCATCCGGAACCCGTTCCGGGTGCCCTCGCGCGGGTCGTCATGCCGTCCCACCTCTTCATCACGGCACGACGAGACCCCTTGGAGGGCTCCCACCCATGTCCGTTTTCGCCGGCCTGGTCGAGCGGCTCGCCGACCTGCTCCAGCCGCTCTTCCACGCCTCCGCGGCCGCCGCCGCGATCGTCCTGTTCACCGCGCTCGTACGACTGCTCGTGCACCCCCTGTCCCGGGCCGCAGCCCGGGGCCAGCGGGCCCGGGCCGCGCTCCAGCCCAGAGTCGCCGAACTGCGCAGGAAGCACGGGAAGGACCAGCAGGCCCTCCAGCGGGCCGTGCTGGAACTGCACGCCGAGGAGAAGGTCTCCCCGCTGTCCGGCTGCCTGCCGGGGCTGCTTCAGCTGCCCGCCTTCTTCCTCCTCTACCACCTCTTCTCCAGCCCCACGCTCGGCGGCCGGGCGGGCGGCCTGCTCTCCCACGACCTGCTGGGGGCTCCCCTCGGCGGAAGGGGGACCGACCTCCTCGGTACCGGGTTCGGAAGCTCCGCCAGCCTGGTCTACCTGGGGCTGTTCGTCCTCGTCGCGGCCGTCGCCACCTTCAACTTCCTGCGCGCCAGGCGTACGGCGGCGGAGGCGGCGGTGAGCGGCGCGGAGGGCGGCGCGGAGGGCGGCGCGGAGGGCGGCGCGGAGGGCGGCGCGGACGTCGAGCAGGTGCCGGGGCTGGGCGCGGTCGCCAAGGTCGCGCCGTACCTGTCGTACTTCACGCTGTTCACCGTCGCCGTGGTGCCGCTGGCGGCCGCGCTGTACGTGGTGACCAGTACGGCCTGGAGCGCGGTGGAACGCGCCGTGCTGTACCGGTGAGGAACCGGACGGCGGACCGGACGGCGCGGGATCGTAGGCCGCGGGACCGGACGGCGCCTGGACCGGACGGCGCGAGGCCGGGCGGCTGCGGTCCAGTACGTGAACAGGCTCTTGCCCGTTGCATGCCCATCTTGGAGGATCGACCAGTCCTCCGATGGCTGCACCCATCGGGCGGGCGCACGCTATCAAGGGAGATGGTGACGACCATGAAGCTGCTGCGAGTCGGTACGACGGGGGCGGAGCGGCCCGCGCTGCTCGACGCCGAGGGGGTCCTGCGGGACCTGTCCGGTGTCGTGGACGACATCGACGGGGCGCTGCTCGCCGACGACGCCGCCCTCGCCCGGGTCAGGGCCGCCGCCGACGCCGGGGAGCTGCCCGCGCTCGACGCGACCGGGCTGCGGATCGGACCGCCGCTGGGGCGGATCGGCAAGGTCGTCTGCATCGGCCTCAACTACCACGACCACGCCCGCGAGACCGGCGCCGAGCCGCCGGCCGAGCCGGTCGTCTTCTTCAAGGCCGCGGACACGGTCGTCGGGCCGAACGACACCGTGCTGGTGCCGCGCGGGTCGGTGAAGACCGACTGGGAGGTCGAACTCGCGGTCGTCATCGGGCGCACGGCCCGCTACCTGTCCGACGACGAGGATCCGCTGGCGTACGTCGCCGGGTACGCGGTCGCGCACGACGTCTCCGAGCGGGAGTTCCAGATCGAGCGGGGCGGGACCTGGGACAAGGGGAAGAACTGCGAGACGTTCAACCCGCTGGGGCCGTGGCTGGTGACGGCCGACGAGGTCGGGGACCCGCAGGGACTGTCGCTGCGGCTCTGGGTGAACGGGGAGCTGAAGCAGGACGGGACGACCGCCGAGCAGATCTTCTCGGTCGCCGAAGTCGTGCGGTACGTCAGCCAGTTCATGGTGCTGTACCCGGGTGACGTCATCAACACCGGGACTCCGGCGGGGGTCGCGCTGGGCGCGCCCGAGCCGAAGCCGTTCCTGCGGGGCGGGGACGTGGTGGAGCTGGAGATCGCCGGGCTCGGCCGTCAGAGGCAGGAGTTCAAGGACGCGTAGGCGCTCCGCTGGAAGGGCCGGGGAACCGCGCCGGTCGGTCGTCTGCGGGTCGACTGTGGCCGGTCGCGCAGTTCCCCGCGCCCCTTTTTTTCGGCTACGCCTTCAAATATGCCTCTAGGGCCTCCACCACGAAGCGGTGGTCCTGGAGTTGGGGGAGGCCCGAGACGGTCACCGAGCCGATCACGCCGACGTTCTCGACGGTGATCGGGAAGGAGCCGCCGTGGGCCGCGTACTCGTCGGGGTCCAGGCGGGAGGACTCCTCGAAGGTCGTGCCCTTGGCGCGGAACCGGGCCCCCACCAGGTAGGAGGCCGCGCCGTAGCGCTCCACCACCCGGCGCTTGCGGGCGATCCAGGCGTCGTTGTCCGGGGTGGAGCCGGGCAGGGCCGCGTGGAAGAGCTGCTGGCCCGCGCGGTGGATGTCGACGGCCACGGGGGCCTGGCGCTCCCGGGCCAGCTCCACCAGCAGGGAGCCCAGGGCCCACGCGTCGTCGTTGGTGAACTGCCGGAAGACCAGGCGCTGTTCCTGCTTCTCCAACTCCTCTACCGACGGGGTGAGTTCGGGAGTGGACCGCGGGGTGATCTGCGGGTGGTGCATCAGAGGGTCACCGTCACTTTCTCGACCGCCGAACGGCGGGCTGCTTCCAGTACGTCCAGGGTGTCCGCCGCCTCCAGGGCGGTCACCGGGTTGGGGCCCTCGCCGCGCAGGGCCCGGGCCACGGCCGCGTAGTACGCGGGGTAGTCGCCGGGCAGGGTGGGGACGGCCCGGCCGCCGCCGGTCAGCGGGGACTCCCCGGCGCCGACCCGGCCGTACAGGGACTCCGGCTCGGCGCCCCAGCCGTCCGCGGTGCCCGGCCGGTCGCCCTCGCGCAGCGCCGCCTCCTGCGGGTCGAGGCCGTACTTGACGTAACCCGCCTTCGAGCCGAGGACCCGGAAGCGCGGGCCGAGCTGGGCCGCCGTCGCGGAGACGTAGAGGTGGGAGCGGACGCCGTTCGCGTGGGTGAGCGCGATGAACGTGTCGTCGTCGGTCTCGGCGCCGTCCCGGCGGATCACCGACTCGGCGTACACCTCGGTCGCCGGGCCGAAGAGCGTCAGGGCCTGGTCGACGACGTGGCTGCCGAGGTCGTAGAGGAGACCTCCGATCTCTGCCGGGTCGCCGGACTCGCGCCAGCCGCCCTTGGGCTGCGGGCGCCAGCGCTCGAAGCGGGACTCGAAGCGCCATGCCTCGCCCAGTTCGCCGTCCGCCAGCAGCTTGCGCAGGGTCAGGAAGTCGTTGTCCCAGCGGCGGTTCTGGAAGACCGAGAGCAGCAGCCCGCGCTCCTCGGCGAGGGCGGCCAGCTCACGGGCCTCGGCGGCGGTGCCGGCGACCGGCTTGTCCACCACGACCGGCAGGCCCGCCTTGAGGGCGGTCGTCGCCAGCGGGACGTGGGTCTTGTTCGGGGACGCGATGACGATCAGGTCGAGGCCGTCGGCCCGGTCGAACAGGTCGTCCGGGGTGGCGACCGTCCGGACGCCGGTGAACTCGGCCTTCGCCTGCGCCTGCCGCTCGGGGTTCGAGGTGACCACCGTGTCCAGGGCGAGGCCCTCGGTGGCGGCGATCAGCGGGGCGTGGAAGACGGATCCGGCGAGGCCGTAGCCGATGAGGCCGACGCGCAGGGGAGTGGCAGCTGTCATGCCTCCCACTTTCGCAACGCTGTTGCCAAAGTGCAAGTGGCGGGGACAATGGGTGGCGTGAACAGGACGAGGAGCGGCGCGGGAAGCGGCACGCCGAGCCGTACGAGGGGCGGGCCGGGCCAGGCCGGGGCGAATCTGCTCGCCGTGCGCAGCCACAACACCGCGCTGGTGCTGGACCTGCTGCGGACCGCCGGGAGCGAGGGCATCAGCCGGCTCGAACTGGCCGAGCGCACCGGGCTCACGCCCCAGGCCGTCAGCAAGATCACCGCCCGGCTGCGCGAGGCGGGCCTCGCGGCGGAGGCCGGACGGCGCGCGTCCACCGGGGGCAAGCCGGCCACCGTACTGCGGCTGGTGCCGGAGGCCGGACACGCGGTGGGGGTGCACCTCGACCGGGACGGGCTGCGGGCGGTGCTGGTGGACCTCGACGGGAGGGTGGTGGCGGAGCGGCGCGCGGAACTGGACCTGGGGGCGGGTGCGACGGCCGTGGTGGGGGCGCTCGCGGAGGCGGCCGGGGAGCTGATCGCGGACGGGGGCGACGCGCTGCTCGGGGTCGGGGTCGCCGCGCCCGGTCCGCTCGACCACGGCCACGGGGTGCTGCACCGGGTCACCGGGTTCCCCGAGTGGGACGGCTTTCCGCTGCGGGACGCGCTCGCGGAGCGGTTGGGGGTACCGGTCGTCGTCGACAAGGACACCAACGCGGCCGCCCTCGGACTCGCCGTCGGCGGCGAGGGCGGTTCCTTCGCCTACCTGCACCTCGGTACGGGTCTCGGCGCCGGACTGGTGATCGGCGGCAGCGTGCACCGGGGGCCGCGCACGGGGGCGGGGGAGTTCGGGCACCAGGTCATCCAGCTGGACGGGCCGCCGTGCCACTGCGGCAACCGGGGCTGCATCGAGGCGCTGTGCCTGGCGGCGGTGGACCGGGCGGAACCGGCCGAGGCGGCACGGGTGCTGGGAGCGGGGGCCGCGAACCTGGCCGGGCTGCTCGACATCGACCAGGTGCTGCTCGGCGGCCGTACGATCGCCGCCGCGCCGGAGACCTTCGTACGCGGGGTCGCCGCCGTCCTCGACGAACGCGCCCGGCGCGAGGGCGCCCTCGGCACCACCGTCCCCGTCCGCCTCGTCCCCGGCGGCGACCGCACGGTCGCGGAAGGCGCGGCCCAACTACTCCTGGCCCCCCTCTTCGGCCGGGCGGACGGCTGACGGGGGCGGCGGCCGAGGGGGCGGCGGCCGACGGGGGCGGCCGGCAGCTGACCGGGGACTGACGGGGACCGACTGGGAGATCAACCGGGGGACTGATGGGACCGAGTGGGTGACCGGATGGGGGACTGGCCGGAGTCCGGCCCGGTGATCGATCGAGGGGGGCGGCTGGTCGGCGATTGAGCAGGGGGGCGACATGGGCTGGCCGAAGCCCGAGCGGGGGACCGATGGGCGCTGGCCGAAGTCTGACCGGGTGACAGACGGGGGCTGGCCGAAGCCCGAGCGGCGGACCGACGGGGGCTGGCCGAAGCTCGGACGGAGGGGCGGTGGGGG
>NZ_JAKQYH010000004.1:0-91620 GCF_022343545.1 Streptomyces arenae | reverse complement strand
CCCCGCCCCCGCCCCCGCCCCCGCTCCCGCTCCCGCTCCCGCTCCCGAGGAGAAGTGACCATGCCGTTCGACCGTGACCAGCTCGCCGCCCGCGCCGCCCGGGAGTTGCGCGACGGCGAGTACGTCAACCTCGGCATCGGTCTGCCGACCCTCATCCCCAACCACCTGCCGGACGGGGTGCACGTGGTGCTGCACTCCGAGAACGGCATCCTCGGCGTGGGCCCCTACCCGTACGACGGCGAGGAGCACCCCGATCTGATCAACGCCGGGAAGGAGACGGTGACCACCGTCGCGGGCACCTCGTACTTCGACTCGGCCTTCTCCTTCGGCATGATCCGGGCCGGTCGGATCGACGTCTCCGTGCTCGGCGCCATGCAGGTGTCCGCCCACGGCGACCTGGCCAACTGGATGATCCCCGGCAGGATGGTCAAGGGCATGGGCGGCGCGATGGACCTGGTGCACGGCGCCCGCCGGCTCCTGGTCGTGATGGAACACGTCGCCAAGGACGGCAGCCCGAAGCTCGTCGAGGAACTCAGCCTTCCTGCCACGGGCCGCCGCGTCGTGGACCGCGTCATCACCGACCTGGCCGTCATCGACGTCACGCCCGAGGGGCTGCGTCTGGTGGAGACCGCCCCGGGCGTCACCGTGCGGGAGGTCATGGCGGCGACGGCTGCGCCCCTCGTCGTCGACGCCGCTCTCGCGCGTCGGTGCCCTCGACATGGCTGATCGCGGGCTCGTCCGTGGCCGCCGGAGGGTTCCTGCGGCGGCCACGGACGTGAGTCACGGGCGGGAGGGCCACATCGCCTTGGCGCCGCGGGGCCGGGCGGCCTGCTGAAGCGCTTCGGTGTCGCTCACCCCTCGGATGGAGACGGCGGGGGGCGCTGGTGTGATCTGCCGGAGGGAATCGCAGCAGGGGTGGTGACACGGCAGGAGGACCACGACGCCGACGAGGCCGGGTTCAGTGCGGTGGCGGGTGGCGCGCAGCAGGGTGCGCGGTGGGGCAGTCGGCTGGTTCTTGTCCGGCAGGGGTGGGCGGGGGCTAAGGTGCATGGAAGGCGTCCCTTTCGTATGGCGTCGTGGTGGGGAGTCCGCCCGGCCGGTGGCCTCGGAACCGGTGGCCGGTACGGGACTCCCCGCCTTCTGTCTTTTCCTCGCGTGCCGGGCCGGTTCAGCGGTCGGCGGCGAACTCCTGCAATCGGTCGACCAGTTGACGGTCGGGCCGGGCGACGATCACGGAGCGGCCGGGAGTGCGTGCGGCGAGCCGGTCGACCTCGTGTTCGAGGCGGCAGGTGGGGGCCAGCGCGGTGGAGCCGTTGGTGCGGACGTAGCGGGCGAACAGCTCCAGTCCTTCGAGGAACGCGGCGTCGGGCGGTGCGGTGTCGGCCATGGAGTGGGTGAGCTGGTGGAACCAGTGCCGGGCCCGCTTGGACTCGCCGAGGGCCAGGTGGTGCAGGTGCAGGCAGTACGCGGCGGCGCGGCTGCCGGCGCCGGCGGCGAGCTGCCACCAGAACTGGGCGGACTCGGGATGGCGGGTCAGGTAGAGCAGGCAGGCGAAGGCGAGGGCACCGTCGACGTCCAGGTGTTCCTCTGTCAGCGGGCCGCGCTCGGGGCCTTCGGCGATCTTGGCGACGTGGTCGGCGACGGCCGGTTCGTTGAGAACCCACCGGCACACCACGCCCAGGCGCTGGCCGGCCTGGGCGGCGCGGGCTATCTCCGTGGCCGGGGTGCGCCGGCCCGCGTCGGCGGCGAGCCGGCGCAGGCCGGCGGCGACGTCGAACCGGCGCGGGGCCGTGGCGGGCAGCCGGACCTCGTTCAGCAGGGCATCGAGTGTGGTGATCACGGTCGCTCCCCCTTCGGGTGGCGCTTCTTGTGTTCGTCGGGCAGGCCGAGCTTGATGCGCAGGCGTTCCTTGCCGCGGCGCAGGTGGTGGCCGACGGTGCGTTCGTCGATGCCGACGTACCAGGCGACCTTGGCGGTGGGGTAGCCGAGGATGTAGCGCAGCACGATCACCTCGAACTGGCGGTTGGGCAGTTCCGAGATGGCCTCGTACAGGCCACTGGTCGACTCCATCTTCTGCAGCTTGTCCCGGGCCGTGGCGAGTGCCGGGGCGAGCGCCTGGGCGATGGGTCCGTTGATGACGAACGCCGGTGCGCGGCCCTCCCGGTCGAGGCGGTCGTGCACGGCCCGCCGCATGATCGCCCAGGCGCCCTGCTCCAGGGAGCCCGAGCTCAGCAGTTCCGTCCAGCCCGCGTGGATCTGGAGGAAGACCTCGTGTATGACCTCTTCGGCCACCTCGCGGGTCCCGAAGTGGACTTCCGCGTAGGCGTGGAACGGTTCCTGGTGCCCGAGATAGAAGGCCTCGAAGTCCAGCGGCAGGTCCAGCGGCAGGAACATGGACTGTGAGAGTGCGGAACGCGGCTCGGCGTCTGGGGTGCCCTCTCGGGCGTCTTCGTGACTCACACAGGCCTCCCGGCGGCACAGCACATGGGCAGGCGTTTCCTCTCCATTGAGGGTCGGCTGGGACCGGCGCCAACTCGTGCGCGCCGACGGCCCGTTGGGCCTGAGACCTACCTAAGTGGTTCATGTGGTCGATCACTCATGCACACCCGGGAAAAATCGCCGGGAGCACCGGCCCAGGGTGTGCTGCAATCTTCAACAAGCACTGCTAGTCACCGTCGGTAGCCTTCTGACCAGGCCCGACCCGGCCGGACAGCAAAGCGAACACCTCTGCGCATCTCGAAAGTGTTCTGCATCACACCAGGCCCGCCACCCCGCGCACGACTCGCGCGCGAAGGGAGGCAGATTCCATGCGCACCCCCGAGCTTCACTAGGAGTGACTACTGTCGAACGGGACCAGCGGCCGCCGCGGCTCATGCGGTGACGTGCGTTCACCCATCCACATCGTTGCTGACGCAAAGAACGGACCGATATCGGCACAGGAGGGACGGTGTGCGCACAGCGGGGCCCGACTCTTCGTGACCTCGGGGACGGTGGGAGGCAGGATGCCGGTCATGACCACACCCGCAGCAGAGATCACGGATGCCGCCGCCTACGCACAGGCCGTCCAGGACGCCGTCGGGGCGGCGGCCGCGTACCTCGTCGTCGCCGGCGAGAACGCCGGTTCCAAGCGTGCCAAGGCGGAAGCCCTCGGCACACGTCTCGCCACTCCCGACGAGGACTGGTCTCAGCCCCGCACCGATCGTGCACAGGTCAGTGCCGGCTCGGATGTGGGCCCGAATCCGCACTGGCCGGACGGAACCTTGTCGGGCTGATTTCTGCCCGCGTAGCGTGTGTTGTGGCCGTCTGATCGCCGGGGGTCGTAGTGGTGACGTTCAGACTTCTCGGGCCCGTCGAGTTGGTGGGCCTTGGCCGCGTCGACGTAGGTCCTCCGCAGCGGCGGTGCGTGATGGCGGCGCTCGCGGTGGACGCCGGGCGGGCGGTACCAGTCGAGACGTTGATGAGGCGGGTGTGGGGTGAGGACCCGCCGGAGGGGGCGCGTCAGGCGCTGTACGCGCATGTCGCCCGTATCCGGCGGGCGTTGGCGGACGACGCCGGCGGAGCGGCCCGCCCGCCGCGCCTGCTCCGGCGGGACGGCGGTTACGTGCTGGACACCGACTCCCAGGACGTGGACCTGCACCGGTTCCGTCGCGTGGTGGCCGGCGCCCGCAGAGCCCGCCGCGGCGGCGCCGAGCAGGTGACGATGCTCCGTGAGGCTCTGGACCTGTGGCGCGGGGAACCGCTCAGCGGGCTGTCCGGGGAGTGGGTGTCGCGGATGCGGGACACCTGGCAGCGGCACCGGCTGGACGCGGTCACGGCGTGGGCCGACGCCGAGACGGCGGTGGGCAACCACGCCGTGGTGATCGGCCGGTTGCCCGAACTGATCGGCGAGAACCCGCTCGTGGAACCGCTGGTGGCCGCGCTGATGCGCGCGCTGTACGAGGCGGGGCGCGGTTCCGAGGCCCTGGAGTGCTTCGCCGAGACCCGGAAGCGGCTGGCCGACGAGCTGGGCGCCGACCCGGGGACCGAGCTACGGCGACTCCACCGGTCGATCCTTCAGGGTGCCGCCGAGCCGGCCGAGGCCGCGGATCCGCCGCCCACGGCACGGCCGCCGCGGTCCGCTCCGGTGCCGGCCCGAATGCCCCTGGACGTACGGGCTTTCACCGGCCGGGAGGAGGAACTGGCCCAGCTCGACGCCATTCTCGCGGAGGGCATCGGCGGCTCCGCGATGCCGGTGGTCTCCGTCCTCTCGGGAAGCGCGGGCGTGGGGAAGACGGCGGTGGCCGTCCACTGGGCGCACCGGGTGGCCGACTGGTTCAAGGACGGCCGGCTCTACCTGAACCTCCATGGTTTCGAGCCCTCACGGCCACCCTTGACCCCGGCGGAAGCACTGCCCCGGCTGCTGGAGGCATTGGGCGTGCTCCCCCAGCACATGCCGGTGGGCCTGGAGGCGCAGGCCGGACTGTACCGCGGCCTGCTGGCGGGGCGACGGATGCTGGTGGTGCTCGACAACGCCCGTGACGCCGAACAGGTACGGGTGTTCCTGCCCGGCAGCTCGGGCTGCTTCACGCTGGTGACCAGCCGAAACCGGCTCGCCGGCCTGATCGCCCAGGAAGGCGCCCGGAGCATCGTCCTGGACGTGCTGCCCGCGGCGGAGTGCCGGCGACTGCTCGTCCGCCGGACAGGGGCCGAGCGCGTGATGTCCGAACCGCTGGCCGTGGACGAGATCGTGAGCCGCTGCGCGCGGCTGCCGCTGGCCCTGGTGATCGTGGCGGCCCGCGCGGCGATCGAGCCGCGGCTCGGACTGGCCCGGCTCGCCGCCGAACTCCGGGACGCCCAGCACTCCCCCGACGGGCTGGACTGCTTCGGCGACGAGGACACCCGGACGGACATCCGGGCCGTGTTCTCCTGGTCGTACGGCACTCTGAGTCCTCCGGCCGCCAGGATGTTCCGGCTGCTCGGCGTGCACCCCGGCCCTGACATCAGCGTGGCCGCCGCCGCGAGCCTGGCCGGGCTCCCGGTCGAGTACGCGGACCGGCTGCTGACGGCGCTGACCGACAGCCACTTGGTCACGGAGTACTCTCGCGGCAGATACGTACTCCACAACCTGCTGCGGATGTACGCGGCCGAGCTCGCCGGCACCGTGCACGCGGCCGACGAGACGCGAGCCGCCGAAGACCGCGTGTTCTGCCACTACCTGCACTCCGCCCACGCCGCCGACCGCATGCTGGATCCGTACCGCGACCCGATCGCCCTGCCACCCGTGGTCCACGGCGTCTCCCCCGAGCACGCCGCGGACCACGGGGCGGCCCTCGCCTGGTACACGGCCGAGCACCCGGCGCTCCTCGCGGTGGTGCACTGGTCGGGCGCCGCCACGCGGGCACCCGGCGCCCCGGTCTGGCAGCTGACCCGCGCCCTGAGCACGTTTCTGCAGCGCCGCGGCCACTGGTCCGACTGGGCGACCGCGCAGGAGGCCGCGCTGGCCGCCGCACTGCGCTCGGCGTCCCCGGCCGGCGAGGCCGACGCCCACCGCGGCCTCGGCCGTGCCTGCACCCGTCTGATGCGAACGGACGACGCACTCACCCACCTCGCCCGCGCCCTGGATCTGCACAAAGCCCTCGGCGACCGTACCGAGCAGGCCCACACCCACCTCGACCTGGCCCGCCTGCACGCCCGGCGGGACGCCTACGCCGAGGCGCTGGCCTGCGCCGAGGAGGCCCTCGACCAGTACACCTCCATGGGCCATCGGACGGGACAGGCCCGCGCCCTGAACTCGGTCGGCTGGTATCACGCGCAGCTCGGCGACCACCGCCGGTGTGTGGCGCTGTGCGGGCAGGCCCTGGAACTCTTCACCGAACTCGGCGTCCCCGACGGGCAGGCGGACACCTGGGACAGCCTCGGCTACGCTCACCAGCACATCGGCGACCACCGTCAGGCCGCGACCTGCTACGGCAACGCGGTCGCGCTGTTCCACGGTCTCGGGGACCGCTACTTCGAGGCCGACGTGCTGGCCCACCTCAGCGAGTGCCGCCGCGCCGCCGGCGAGGCCCGGCCGGCCCGGCGGGCCGCCCGGCGCGCGGCGGACATCCTCGACGAACTCGGTGTGCCGGACGCGGACGGCGTCCGCGCGCGGCTCCGCCGCCTCGCCCCGCCGGGCGACGGGTGGGGCCGGGGTACCACGGGTCAGCAGCCGCAGTAGTGGTCCGGGCCCGCGCCGTTGTCGGGCCGTGCCTCGGCCGGCCGGGCCCCGAGGTTGTCGGACCGGGCCCCCGTACACCGCCGAGCAGGGGGCCCGGGAGCGCGCCGCTTCCCGTATCCCTCGCGTCGGCGGGCGCTCGAACGGGCACATCGGCCCGAACCCTCGCCCTTCATTCCTGCCTGAGCCCGGAAGTGGATGCGTCCTCGCGGACACAGGTGTGCGGGTGGCGCACAGGGGTAGACACACCAACCGGAACAAATGCTTCCGGATCGCCGCACGGAGCCAGGAGGAGAAGAGCATGAGGTTGACGCGACGGATCACTGGTGCGGCCGTTTGTGCCGCGCTCGCCGGGGGCGCCGTACTGGCCGGTGGCGGATCGGCGATGGCGGTCCCTTCCGGGCCGGGCGGGCATCACCCGGTTGCCGGCGCCGCGGCCGGCGCCAGGGGCGGCGGCACCGCGCAGCAGGCCAAGGATCCCTGGATCGCTGACCAGCTGGCCGCCTTCTACCCCTCGGCGGCCCACCGACTGGCGGTGTTCGATCCGTGGGTCAAGGACCAGCTGGCCCAGTCCCAGCCTGACCGATGAGTACGGCGGGCCGGGCGCGTCACCTCGGGCCGGTCAGGGAAGGCGGGTCCGGCGCCTGCGCATCGGCCGTGCCCACCGGGGGAACTCGGTCGGCATGATCCAGACCCTTGTACGCGGCGGCGCGGCAGGTGCCGCCGGAACGACCGTACTGAACACGGTGACCTACGCCGACATGGCATGGCGCGGCAGAGCGTCGAGCCAGGCCCCGGCCCAGGTCGTGGACAAGATCGCCCACGATGCCGGGTACGAGGTTCCCGGCTCCGGCGAGACGCGGGACAACCGTCTGTCCGGCCTCGGGGCGCTGTCGGGAATCCTCGTCGGCTGCGGTACCGGGGCGGCCGTCTCGCTGCTGCACCGCGCGGGCATCCGGCCGCCCTGGTGGCTGGGCGGGGCCGTCACCGGCGCGCTGGCGATGGCAGCGACCGACCTTCCCATGGCGCGGCTCGACGTCAGCGACCCGACGAGCTGGTCGGTGACGGACTGGGTCTCCGACGTCGTACCGCATCTGATGTACGGGCTGGTGACGTACGGGCTGGTCGCGGCCACTGACAACAGCGCGTGACACGACGTTTCACTCGTGAGCCGCGGAGCGGAACAGGTCGACCTGAAACAGGGCGGCCCGCTTCCTCATGGGCGTCGCCGTCCTCGCCCTGGTCCTACTGAGCATCGCCGTCCTCGTCCTGGTCCTCGCCCTCCGCCTGTGACGGCGTGGTCCGGGGTACGTCGGGACGGCCGGTCTGCTCCGGCTCGCCGTCCGTACCGTCGCCTGCGTCGCCCTCTGCCTGTGACGGCGTGGTCTCGCTCATGATCGTCTCCATGCTCCGTGCGCTGTCGTCCAGCTGAAGCACCCCGAACTTCGGTGCCATGGTCGCCGGGTACCCCCGCCGAGTCGCCTCTCTCACTCGTCGCCGAGGGCCACCGTCGTCGTGACCTGGGTCAGCGCGGGTTTCCTCGGCACCGAACCGAAGCCGAAGCGCACGGGGGGTTCGACGGGCGCCGTCACTCCCAGATCGACGCCTTCGAAGGACGCCGACACGAGGCGGATCGGCCGCAGGTCCCGGGCGGCGTACCACTCGCGGCGGCCCGTGCGCGCACTTCCCCGGGTCCGCACTCCGCGCAGCAGAATCCGGGCCGGCCAGTCCGTGAGAGCGCTCCACGCCGGACGCCGGGCGAGCGCGCGGGGCACGGCGCGCAGCAGCAGGCCCAGAGGCCCACGCCGTCCAGTGACGAAGCACAGCTCCAGTGAGCCCGCCGTCACCGTCCAGGCGCGGGCCGAGACATCGACTCGTACGGGCACGACACGGACGGTGTCGAAGACGTACGTGGCGCCGATGAACTCCGCCGTCTCCCTGGTGGGGGCCAGCAGCAGCCGCTCACCGTCGGCCCGCTCCAGCATCACGTCATTGAACGCTCCCAACGGTGACTGTTGCCAGTGGCCGAGCACGACGCGGGTCCCGGAGGAAGTGCCGACGCCTGCGATCCAGCCCTCGAAACGCACCCGGCGGCGCCGCACGGCCGATGCTGAGGCCGCGGTGTCACCTCGGTTCATCGGCCCGGGTCCGCCGGGGTGGACTCGCGCAGGATCCCTCCGTCTCCCAGCCGCACATGCCTGACTCCCTCCCCGCCCCTCTCCGCCCGGAAACGCACATACCTGTCGGCCCGCACGACGGCTTGTTCATCTCTGCTCCGCTTTACTCCAATCGTGGATACCGGGCACCCGAACAGCGGTACAGCGGTCCATCCGGCACCTGACCCGCAGACCAAAGCCGCAAGGATGATCCTTGTGACTGTTCTCAACGATCCGGACCATCCGGCCGCCGACTACTACGAGAGTGAAGTGCCACTCCGTGGCCGACAGCCGGGCAATGTCGTGGTCAAGTGGCTCACCACCACCGACCACAAGACCATCGGAACGCTGTATCTGACGACGTCGTTCGCGTTCTTCCTGATCGGCGGCGTCATGGCGCTGCTCATGCGCGCCGAGCTCGCCCGGCCGGGCCTGCAGATCATCTCGCCGGAGCAGTACAACCAGGCGTTCACGATGCACGGCACGGTCATGCTGCTGATGTTCGCGACGCCGCTGTTCGCCGGCTTCACGAACTGGATCATGCCGCTCCAGATCGGCGCGCCGGACGTCGCCTTCCCGCGGCTGAACATGTTCGCCTACTGGCTCTACCTGTTCGGCTCCACCATCGCCGTCGGCGGCTTCCTCACCCCGCAGGGCGCGGCCGACTTCGGCTGGTTCGCCTACTCCCCGCTGTCGGACGCCATCCGCTCGCCGGGTCTCGGCGCCGACATGTGGATCATGGGTCTGGCCTTCTCCGGCTTCGGCACCATCCTCGGTGCGGTCAACTTCATCACCACGATCATCTGCATGCGTGCGCCGGGCATGACCATGTTCCGCATGCCGATCTTCGTGTGGAACGTGCTGCTGACCGCCGTCCTGGTCCTCTTCGCCTTCCCCGTCCTCGCCGCCGCGCTGTTCGCGCTGGAGGCGGATCGGAAGTTCGGGGCACACGTCTTCGACGCGGCGAACGGCGGAGCGCTGCTCTGGCAACACCTCTTCTGGTTCTTCGGCCACCCAGAGGTGTACATCATCGCGCTGCCGTTCTTCGGCATCGTCACCGAGGTCATCCCGGTCTTCTCCCGCAAGCCGGTCTTCGGCTACATGGGTCTGGTCGCGGCCACCATCTCGATCGCCGGTCTGTCCGTGACGGTGTGGGCCCACCACATGTACGTCACCGGCGGTGTGCTGCTGCCGTTCTTCTCCTTCATGACCTTCCTGATCGCGGTACCGACCGGTGTGAAGTTCTTCAACTGGATCGGCACCATGTGGAAGGGCTCGCTGTCCTTCGAGACACCCATGCTGTGGGCGGCGGGCTTCCTCGTGACGTTCCTCTTCGGTGGTCTGACCGGTGTCATCCTGGCCTCCCCGCCGATGGACTTCCACGTCTCCGACTCGTACTTCGTGGTGGCCCACTTCCACTACGTGGTCTTCGGTACGGTCGTCTTCGCGATGTTCTCCGGCTTCCACTACTGGTGGCCGAAGATGACGGGCAAGATGCTCGACGAGCGGCTCGGCAAGATCACCTTCTGGACGCTGTTCGTCGGCTTCCACGGCACCTTCCTGGTGCAGCACTGGCTGGGCGCCGAGGGCATGCCCCGTCGTTACGCCGACTACCTGGCGGCCGACGGCTTCACCACGCTGAACACCATCTCGTCGATCGCCTCGTTCCTGCTCGGCCTGTCGATCCTGCCGTTCCTCTACAACGTGTGGAAGACCGCCCGCTACGGCAAGCCGGTCGGCGTCGACGACCCGTGGGGTTACGGCCGTTCGCTGGAGTGGGCGACCTCCTGCCCGCCCCCGCGGCACAACTTCGTCACGCTGCCCCGCATCCGCTCCGAGTCCCCGGCGTTCGACCTGCACCACCCGGACATCGCCATCGCCGAGGCCGAAGCGCACAGGCTCCACACATGACCGGCGCGGAGCATCGCGTGCGAGACGAACAGACGCCGGGAGCAGGCGGGGACCTCGCCAACCAGGCCGAGGGATACCTGTTGTGGCAGGCCACGATCGCCGAGGCCGAACAGCGGGCGCGGGAGTTCACGGACCGCATGGACTGGCTGACCACGTCCCAGCGCCACGAGGTCGAACGCCACCACATCGAGGACAGCCTGCGCCGGGCACGGCAGGACCTCGAACGGGTCGCCGCCCGGTGCCGGTCCCTGCGCGGAGAGTACGAGCGGCGCTACCGCTCACTGCGCCTGCGCTGTGCGGGATGGACGCTGGCCGTCTGCGCCGCTGCGGTTCTCACGGCGGCGGTGTCCCTGATCCGCTGACGAGAGCAGCCGCTGCCGCCGGCTCACGGGACCGGCGCCGCGCCGGACGTCGCATCGATCCGGGCGTGCTGTCCGTGCCGGCAGTGCACGAGGCGATCGCGGAGGCCGAGGGCGTCGGCCTCCGCGAGGAAGGCGTCCAGGGGTGATCGCATCACGGTGTAGTCGCCGTAGTGGACGGGCAGCACGGCCCGGGGGCCCAGGCGGCGGGCCAGTTCCGCGCCCTGGGCGCCGTCCATGGTGACGACGAAGCCGCCGGGCAGCCGGGTGCCGCCGAGGTGCAGCACCGCCAGGTCGGCGGCCGGGAAACGGCGGGCGATCTCGTCAAGGCCGTCGTAGACCAGCGTGTCGCCCGAGACGTACAGCCGCAGCCGGGGCGCCCCGCCCACGGGGCCGAACTCCAGCATGCTGCCCATCACCGGGGGCAGCAGGCCGCGCAGCACCGGATGGCCGGCGTGCCGGCCCGGCAGCGCGGTCACCCTGACCTGGTCACGGCCGTGCCGGAGGGTGAACCCCTGCCAGGTGCGCAGCCCCGCCGTCCGGGGAAAGCCGTGCACCACCCGCAGCCGACGGGCCGCATGCGGGGTCGACAGCACCGGAACGGCATGGTCCAGATGCCGACGCGCCCGCCGGTCCCAGTGGTCCCCGTGCAGATGCGACAGGACGATCCCGTCCAGACGCGGAAGGTCCTCTACGTCGACGGCGGGTTCGGTCAGCCGCCGGCTGAGCAGTCCGTACCCGAGGTAGGCGTACTGGCCCCGGTGCAGGAAGTTGGGATCGGTGAGGAGGGTGAGTTCGCCGTACCGCAGCAGGACCGTCGCGTTGCCGACGAAGTGGAGATCGACCACGCCGTCCGCGAGGTCGCCGGTGTTCGGAACCATGAGGCACCTCGCTGGTTCTCGCCTGGGTCTCGCCCAGCCGCCTGTGTCGGGAGACGTCCTCGACTGTCGTCCGGCGGACTCTCGCTGGTTGCGGACGTGGATCGCCGGTCGCCGGTCGCCTGTCGCCGGTCGCGGCACGGGACCGGGTACCCAGACATCGCCATCGGGATTCGGCCCGATTGGACATCGTCTCGGCGACCTCGTAGTGGTCGAGCTCCTCGACTCCGCACCGCGGACAGATCCGGCCGGCATGCGGGGAGGGCCACTCGGACAGGGAAAACGCAACTTCGACATGGCTCGCAGAGGCAGCTACCTTCACCGGGGTCCACACCAGGCACCACCGACCAGGGAGAGACGCATGCCCCGTCTTGCTCTGTACACGTTCGGCGTCCTGAAATCACCTCTCGCCGAACCCGCACCTCTCACGCGCGAGTTCTACGACATCGGTGCGGCCGTCTACCGGAAGATCAGCCGGCAGCCCGGGTATCTCGCGCATGCCGAAGCGGCAGACGGTGACCGGGGCACCCTCTTCGAGGCGGACTGGGGCGCATGGGGAGAGTTCGACGTACCGACTTGGTACGACAAGGGCCGGACGGTGGAAACCACGGCCCTGGCCGCGACCCTCTCGCTCTGGACCGGCCTGCGCCCCGCCTTCGACGCCGTCTACACCGGTCTGCACCGTGAGGCGCTGAACAGGCGTTACGACTGGTTCGAGAGGACAGGGCACGCGAATTACGTGTTCTGGTGGGTCCCCGACGGCGTGATACCCACCTGGCGGGACGGGGTTTCCAGGCTGGAGCACCTCCACGACCACGGCTCCGCGCCGCACGCCTTCACCTTCCACGACTCGTTCACCCCGGAGGGGACTCCGGCCAGAATCAGAGCCATCGGGCCGAAGAGCGACTGACGGGATGGCGCACGACCGAGGTCGGGATGTGCCGACGCGCCCCCGCTTGTCTCTCACACCACGCCGCTAGTCCGGCTGGGCGGCGAACAGTTCCAGGTGTGCGCAGGCGGGGCAACGGTAGGCGTCGATCTGCCAGTGCGGTCGGCCCATCCTCCTGGCACCGCCGAGCGGGCCTCGCTTCAGAGGACCCGCGATCCACCGCGCGAACCCGCGAGCGCCTTGTCCGGAGTCCTCGACGAAGCCTGGCTCCAGCCCCACCGCACCGCATTGGGTGCACCGTATGTTGTTCATCGTGGGAGGGAGTGTAGTGAGCGGCTGCGGGCGTTGGTCATCGGGACCAGTTCCCGTCCGGTACGACACCGCGAGATCATTCAAGTCGTCAGTCAGTCGAAGAGGGCGACGAGTCCGTTCACCCAGATCGCGAGGACACCAAGGGTCGCCACCAGGCAGCCGACGCCCGCCAGCACACCGCCGACGGTCCACGGCTCGAAGGGCGCCTCGTACTCCCCTTCCAGGTCGTCCCGGTAGGAGGCGGGGTCGTCCCAGTCGACCGGGTGCCCCAATTCGTCGGCGCAGGCGGTCCGCACCGCGACCAGCTGCTCCTCCGCGAAAGCGGTGGCAGCCATCGCCTCGGGGCCGCGCCAAGCGAGGGCCTTCATCCGCCACCCGGGAGACCCGTACCGCGCCTCGAAGGCAGCGGTCTCGTCGGCGTTCCGGTCCTCCTCGAGGTACATCCAGCGGCCGGCCTCGGCGGCGTCGCCGTAGAGCCGGTACACCTCGGCCAGACGCCGGCGGAGCGTCAGGTCGTACGGGAACGACGAGACGAGACCGCGCAGGCGCTGGCGCGCGACGGGAACCCGGCCGGCGGCCAGGTCTGCGTCGACTCGGGCAAGGGTCTCTCTCAGGGGCACGAACGCATGATCGGGTACCGCCCTGACTCATGTCGACCTGGTTTCGCCGCGCAACACTCACTCGTTTCCGACGGCCAGTTCGACACCGTCGTCTGCGCCGACGACTCGCTGGCATCTCGGCCAGGGCAGCGTGCACGTCCTGCGGTGTCAGCAGATGAGGCGCGACCGTGAGGAGGGGGCCGGCGGAGTCAACGCTGTCGCGCTGTCATCCGTGGCGGTGTCGCGGCCAGGGCCACTCACATCACCGTGGGTCGGAAGGCGGCTCGCGGGACGGGCGCACGCGCAACGGCTGGTATTACTGGGGCATGCAGGAAGAGACGGCACGCTCCGCGATCGACACGTTCATCTCCGCGTTCAACGCCTCGGACGACAACTATGTGACTTCCCTGCTCTCCCAGGCCCTGACCTCAGACGTGGTCTTCTGGGGGCCGTTGGGTCGCAGCGAAGGAATCGCGGCGGTCGAGCGGTTCGTGCTGGACATCCGGCGCCATCCGGCGGGGACCGGCACGATGGTGCGCTGCTCAGCGGTGGACATGCCTGACGAGTGGGCCCGGTACCAGTGGGTCTTCACCACACCGGATGGAGGCCCCCGCCTGGCGGGAACGGACGTCGTCCATCTGCGGCGAAGCCTCATCGACCAGGTCATCGTCTTTGCGGGGGAGATCGAGCCGATCGCCTCCTGAGTCGCCCTTCTGCCCCTTTCGGCAGTGCCCGGGTACTAGCACCGGTCCGGCCCGCCTCGTGGCAGGTCCGACGGGGCTCTGCCCAGCACGGAGGGCTCAGCGGAATGGCAGGCACACCGGTCACAGTCGGCCGGTTCCGGGGGGAGCTGTTCTTGTGGGGGTGCCGGTGGGAAAAGGCGGTCTTCCAGAATGGGCAGCCCGAACAGCAGAAGCAGCGGGACCATCGAGGCGAGCAGAGCTATCACGATCACGACGTCTCCCCGCGAAGCTGGCGATCACGACGGTCACTTGACGGCAAGCCGACACTTTCACCATGCGACCGAACGGGGGACGCCGCACCCGGGAACGACACCCGTGTAGGCCGATCGGGTGACCTGTTGCCGTGAGGACGTGCGCTCCCCGGTCTTCATGGCTGCTCCCGCCCCGTTTGACCTTGACACGGTGACAAGGTCTTCACTGCCTCCCCAGGAGGTGGTCCCGATGACCATGACGAGACAGAGCACGGATGCGCTACGAGCCCTCCAGGGACTGGAAGACAGCCGTTCGTCTGTACGATTGCGGGCTGCTCTGGCAGTCGGTACGGCGCCCGACCCGTCCTTCGTCGGCAAGCTCGTCGAGCGATGCGCGGTCGAGCCCGAGTTCTTCGTCCGCGATATGTTGACCTGGGCGCTCACCCGCCATCCGGTGTCCCTGACGCTCCCCGAGCTGCTCCGCGAAGTCCGCTCGGAGCGCGCCCAGGCACGCAGCCAGGCGCTGCACACGCTGTCCAAGATCGGGGACCGGCAGGCGTGGCCGGCGATCACGCGGGCGCTGTTGTCGGACGCGGACGCCGAGGTGGCGAGGAGCGCCTGGCGGGCCGCGGTCGTGCTCGTGCCGGAAGGCGAGGTGCCCGGGCTGGCCACGGTCCTGGCGACACAGCTCGGGCGCGGCGACCGGGAGACACAGCTGAGTCTCAGTCAGGCGCTGGTCGCCCTGGGAGAACTGATCACGCCGACTCTGCGGGGCGCGGCGACGAGCTCAGACCCACACGTGCGTGCGCACGCGCTCGCCACGCAACGGCTGCTACGGGACCCGGACACCGGATTCGAATCGGCGATCGAGGAGGCCAAACGGCTTGTGGCCCTCACCGGTGCCCCTCAGGACGGATGATGAGACCTGTGCTGATCGGTGAGGTGTCGAGACGGTCCGGGGTCAGTGCCCGCATGCTCCGGCACTACGAATCGCTCGGCCTGGTGCGGCCCTCGGGCCGTACGGGCTCCGGTTATCGGGAGTACTCCGGCGAGGACATCCGGCGGATCTTCCACATCGAGAGCTTGCGGTCGCTGGGCATGTCGTTGCGTGAGATCGGGCGGGCGCTCGACGATCCCGGTTTCATGCCTTCGGCGCTCGTCACCGACCTCATCCGTCAGGCGCGCGACCGCATCGCGGCCGAGACCGAGCTGCTCACGTGCCTACGCCGGATCGATGCCGCGGAGCCCGCGGGCTGGGAGGACGTCCTCCAGATCGTCGCGCTTCTCCAGGGACTCGGGGCGAAGAGCGCCGGGGTGCGCCAGCGCACGGCCCTGTCCGCCGCCGACGAGGTTCCGGTGCCTGTGGAGGCCCTGGTCGAGGCGGCGCTCAGCGAGACGGAGCCCAACGTCGCCGGTGCCCTGCGCTGGGCGCTGGCTCGATCCGGCGACGAGGGCGGTCCCGCACTGCTCGCGAAAGGCCTCGGCTCACCGGTGGCCGCGGTGCGGGAACGCGCGGTTCGGTCTCTCGCCGAGATGCCCGGTGACGAGGCGACGGCGTGGCTGCGCGACGCCCTCGCCGACCCCGACGTGACGATCCGCGGACATGCGGCTCTGGCGCTCGGGACGCGTGGCGTGTTCGACGCGGTACCGACGCTCATCGACATGATCGTGGAGGGCAGGAACGACACGGATGCGGCCGACGCACTGAGCATGCTGGCGATCGACGCGGCGACGGTGGAGCGGATCGCGGCCGGGCTGGTGGACCGTATCGGCCACGGAGCAACTGAGGCGCCTGCGCGCGGACGGCTGACCCAGGCGCTGGCGGACATCCCCGGGAGCACGGCGTCACGTGCTCTGGTGGCGCTGTCGCATGACGAGGACCGTGCCGTCGCCCTGACTGCCGCGTACCTTCTTCAGCTCCGCGACCTACGGTGACGGTTCCCCTCGGTCGCCGAGGAGCCCCGAAATGGCGTGGCCCGCGGCGGACTTGCCGGGCGGGCCACGTGCCGGGCGTGGGTGGGAAGAGGAGTCACTGCACTGTCACGGTGACGGTGGAGGAGCGGGTCTGCCCGGAAGCGACACGGAACTGCTGGCTGCCCTTCATGTGCACTCGGGTGGCGAGGACGTACGTGTCGCCCTTTTTCACCTTGGAGTTGACGTGGACCGGAATCCACTTGCCGTTTTTGTCCATTTGCAGCCTGACCGACGCTCCGGGCCGGATCCCCGAGGTGTGTCCGGTGAACCGGACGGTCTGGCCTGCCATCACGGTCGTGGGGCTTGCCTTGACCGTGATCGAGGCCTGGTGTGAAGGCGGCGTTGTTGCCGCCACAGCCCCGCCGGCGCCCGCGGTC
This sequence comes from Streptomyces arenae, assembly GCF_022343545.1. Classification (NCBI taxonomy): domain Bacteria; kingdom Bacillati; phylum Actinomycetota; class Actinomycetes; order Kitasatosporales; family Streptomycetaceae; genus Streptomyces; species Streptomyces arenae. Next base: position 75,038 of record NZ_JAKQYH010000004.1, on the reverse strand, counting down.
AGCAGCGCGGCGGCTATTCCTGATGCGGCGAATGCGCGTGCGCGCACGTACATGGCGGCCCTCCTTGGAGGAGAAGGACGCCCCGCAGAGAGATGAGACGTTACGGGGTGCTTCGTGCGAAAACCACGTTAGTCCTCGGATGAGGGCCGCCGGTTCGCCGTATGCCGCTTGGCCGGCGGCAACGTAAAAGGTCGGTATGAAAAACGGATCACCTCGCGGCATGAATCACCCTGCATAGCAATATCGTCCACAATGCGGACAAAACTATTGCCTGCCGGTTACCTGGCGGTGCCGGTTCCGGAGCGGGGCCGCGGCGGACGCCGATGAGCGCGACGTCATCGCCGAGACGCCCGCCGGTGTGGGCGATCAGGTCGCGTGTGACGTGCCGGAGCAGCGCGTCGGGTTCGCTGCCGGCCCACTGTGCGGCCCGGTCCGCGAGTGGATAGAAGGTGCCGTCGCGGTCGCGGGCTTCGATGACGCCGTCCGTGTAGAGGAGCAGCGTGTCCTCAGCGGCGAAGGACATCGTGTCGAGGGGGTGGTCCTCGGCATCGGTCAGGGCGATCCCGAGGGGTGGCGCGGGACGCAGGTGCGGGACGGTCACATTGCCGTCCGCGGCGAGCAGGAGGGGTGCCAGGTGGCCGCAACTGGTCAGTCGAACCGCCGGTTCGTCATCGGGAACCTCCAGCAGCAGGACCGTGACGAAGCGCTCCCCGGCCTCGTGCTCCGGCTCGAAGTCGACGAGGTAGCGGGCGACGCTCCGGTCCAGCGCGGCGGCCAATTCGGGCAGACCGGCATGCTGATGGGCTGCTTCCCGGAACGCACCGAGCACGACGGCGGCCTCGCCGATGGCGGGCAGACCCTTGCCGCGCACATCGCCGATCAGCAAACGGACCGCGTTTCCGGTGCGCGCGGCGGCATAGAGGTCCCCGCCGATCTGGGCCTCGTCCTCGGCGGCCAGATAGACGGAGGCGAGGCGCAGACCACCCAGCCGGTTCGGCAGCGGCCACAACAGCACACGCTGGGCAGCCCCGGCGACCGAGCGCACCTGCGCCAACTGGCGGCCACGACGGTCCCGTACCGCACACATGACCACGATCAGGCCGGTGAGCACCGTCAGCGCGACGAGCTGGACGATCACACCCCTTGACGCCAGAAGGCCGGACCGCCAGCCGATGAACATCTGGGCCGCCACTGCCAGGACTCCCACGCCACCCGTCGCCCAGGGGCCCTCGAACCAGGCGGCGAGAGCGGGCGCGATCACCAGTAGAGGGCCGAGAACGATGTCGGCAGGCGTCACGGTGTCCGCGACCGTGATCAGGACGACGAGCACGACCGGAATCAGCAACCCCATGTGACGCGGCTGCTGTATCCGCCCGGGGCCGGAAGAACGTAGCTGCCAGGAACCCACAACTTCCACAGTGGACCGTCAGGCGGCGATCAGCGAGCGAACGCGAGCGCGCCGACGCACACCCGGGCCCACACCCGGGCCCGCCGTTCCTGCGAGCAGTAGTGCTACGGAGCCTCGACAGTGTGGAAGGAAGGCAACGTGCGGGCACACCGGAACGGCGGTCTGAGTCGGTTCCGGTCTCGGGGCTTTGACGTCTGACGAGCCCTTATGCTCCGCCCTTTCGGCGGCGAGGTGCGGCCGAGCGAGGCGGCGTCGAGCGCATGTGGTCGCGCACCGGTGCCAGCAAGCCGGCGAGCGCCTGGACGTCGTCAGGCGAAAGCGGCTCGAACAACAGGCCGCTGACCACCTCGACATGCCCCGGCAGCACCTTGGCGAGCAGCTTCCGTCCGGCATCGGTGATGGTGACGGTGATGCTCCGCTCGTCGGCCGGCGAGGGAGCCCGGACGACCAGGCCCTCCTTTTCCAGCAGGCCCACCTGGTAGGTCAGGCCGCTGCGGCTGTAGACGACGCCGTCGGCCAGGTCGGTCATGCGATGGCTGCCGGTCGGCGAGTCACCGAGCCGGGCCAGCAGCTGGAACTGCACATAGCTGAGATCACCGGTCTCGCGCAGCTGCTGCTCGACCGCATGCCGCAGCAGGCTGGTCACCTCGATGAGGTCGAAGTAGGCGCCGAGCTGCACGGGGTCGAGCGACGGCGATGGATCAGGCATGCCCGGAGTCTACTGCTTCGAATTCGAAGAGTGCGGCCGCCTCACCGCGCCCACCCGAAGCCAGGACTTGCTTCGAATTCGAAGCAGGACTACAGTCCATGCATGTGCTTCGAATTCGAAGCACCTACGACACCGATGAAGGCGAGACCCGACATGAAGGCAGTGCGCTTCCACGAGTACGGCGACCCCGACGTCCTGCGCTACGAGGACGTGGCGCAGCCCGCACCCGGAGCCGGCCAGGTCCGCATCCGCGTCGCCGCGACCTCGTTCAACCCCGTCGACGGCAACATCCGCGGCGGTTTCATGCGCGGCCCCATCCCGGTGACCCTGCCGCACACCCCCGGCATCGACGTCGCCGGCACCGTCGACGCACTCGGCGAGGGCGTCGACGGCCTCACCGTCGGCGACGACGTCATCGGCTTCCTTCCGATGAACGGCACCGGAGCCGCCGCCGAGTACGTCCTCGCACCGGCCGAGGTCCTGACCCCGGCACCCAGGAGCGTTCCCCTGGCCGACGCCGCCGCGCTGCCGCTGGTGGGCCTGACCGCCTATCAGGCACTGTTCGACCACGCCAAACTGACGGCAGGCCAGCGCGTGCTGGTCAACGGCGCGGGCGGCGCGGTCGGCGGCTACGCCGTGCAACTGGCCAAGAACGCCGGCGCCCACGTCATCGCCACCGCCGGCCCCCGCAGCACTGCCGCGGTCGTCTCCGCCGGCGCCGACGACGTCATCGACCACACCACCACCAGCGTCACCACGGCGGTGACCGAACCGGTCGACGCCGTCCTCAACCTCGCACCCGTCGACCCGGCCGAGCTGGACGCGCTGGTCGCCCTCGTCCGCCCGGGCGGGGTCCTGGTCAACACGACCGTGTGGATGCCCGCACCCTCCGACCAGGAACGAGACGTACGGGGCATCGACCTGTTCGTCCGCAGCGACGCCGAACAGCTCGCGCAGCTCGTGACGTCGATCGAGGCGGGCGAACTGGGCATCGCCGTCGCCGAGCGGGTACCGCTGGCCGAACTGCCCGCTCTGCACGCCCGCGCCGCCCAGGGCGCCGTGCACGGCAAGGTCATCGTCCTCCCGGTCACCGGCTGACGCAGCACCACCCCCAAGGTGCAGGGGCGCTCATCCCGCCGCCTGTTCGGGCGGCACCGGCGTGGCATCGTCTGCCCCTGCCCGGGCTAAAAGGTGCTCTCCGCCGGTTCCCAGACCGAGCAGTCGTGAGCGAAGAGCACGCGTCGGGGGTCGAAGTCGGCGAGCCGCTCCAGCCAGTGCCGGTAGGCGGGCAGCGGCTGCTCCGCGCCGTGAAGCGCCGCCCGGCGGGCCAGTTGGTCGGACGCGAAGCCGGAGGCGAAGTCGTGGGCCTGGCCGGCGAGGACCACTGTGCCGTCGGCCCGCCGGAGGACCAGCGACTGATGTCCCTCTGTGTGCCCCGGTGTCGGAACGATCCAGACACCCGGCCAGATCTCGGCCTCGCCGTCGAGTTCCTCGTAGGACGCGCCGGGGAAATCGATCAGTTCGTCGAAGGTGTGGCCGCCGCGGCGGGCAGCGGCCAGCTCGACGTCCTGGACCAGGACGGGTCTGCCGCCCAGCAGAGGGTTCCCGCCGCAGTGGTCGAAGTGGAGGTGACAGTTCGCCACCAGGGAGACGTCGTCCAGGGCGACCCCGGCCGTGGACAGGGCATCGGCCAGGTCCCGGCGGTGCGGCCGGTAGTGGGCCTCGGTGCCGGGGTCCGCGCCGCCGATGCCGGTGTCGAAGAGAATCAGGCCCCGCTCGTGTTCCACAAGGTAGGCGAGAACCGGTTCGACCCGCGGCCGCGGCCCGCCGGTCTCCGACGCCGGCCGGATGAAATACCCCAGATCGAGGCGACGCACCGCCATGTTCCTTCCCATCCGTCCAGCCTGGCAGGAGACGGCGTCGCGGTCAGCCAGTCACCTGACAGCGGAAACACCATCGCCGTAGCCGCCGGGGGTGAGCACGGTCTCCAACGCTCGTGACCTGTCCAGCACTCGATCCGCGCCCGTGACGACACGGCCCTCGAACGTCAGCTCACAGCCACACAACAGAGAACAACACGGCTGCCGTCCGTACTATCGCTACAACCGACATGTGCGTCGTAACGGCTGCCACTCCCCCGGCGGCAGGCACAGCACCCGGAAAGAGTGTGAGCCCTATGTCCGAAATCACCGCTCAGACCAGCGAGTTGACCTCGCAGTACAGTGCCCAGGTCGCCGGCGACCTGGAAAACAACCGCAAGGAACAGCAACGCATCACCGCGGAGATCGAAGCCTTGCAGGAACAACTGGCCGCCGTACGGCACGATCACACCGTCCTGGTGAACCTCCAGGAGGCCCTCGGCGTGCCGGGCGCCCCGTCCGAGCCGGCTGCGGCCGAGCCTGTCACGTCCGTGCCCGCGCCCCGCAAGAAGACCGCGTCGACCAAGGCGGCCAGGGCGGCCAAGCAGACGACGAGCGACAAGCCCGCCGCGGTGAAGAAGAAGCAGACCGGCAGGAAGGCCGCTGCCGCGAAGCCGGAACCGCGGCCGGCCGGGACCAAGTTGGTGGATCTGGTACGCGAACACCTCGCCGCCCAGATCGAACCCCGCTCCGCCGCCGAGATCACCACCGCCCTGGCACAGCAGCACCCCGAACGCGCGGCGAAGACCACCGTCGTACGCAACGCCCTCGAAGGACTCGTGGCCAAGAACCAGGCCCAGCGCACCAAGCAGGGCACCTCCGTCTTCTACACCGCCGCCGAGACGGCCGCTCCCGCAGCCGGAGAGCAGACTCCACAGCAGCCGGCCTGACGGCCGGCGCCTCCCCCGCCGCCTTCGATGGTGGTACGGGTGCCCACTGTCCCTCGCTGACCGGGCCCGGGGCCCGCCCCCTCGCCCGCACCGGTCACCCGCGGCGCAGCAGCTCCGCCAGGACGGCTTCCCAGTCCAGGTACGAGCCTTCCGTGCCCGCGGGCACCGCCCGGAACGTCTCGGTCAGCCATTCCTCGAACGGGCCGGCCGGTACGTACAGCACGGCCGCCTCGCCCATCCCGCGCAGCAGGACGCGCATCGTGGTGGGCCCGTGGCAGGGGCACGGCGGCCAGACCCGTACGCAGCCCTCGCCCACCGGATCGCCCAGGCCCGTCCGGAGCAGGTCGCGGGAGAACAGCCAGGGCGCGGCGGCCTCAGGGCCACCGGGCCAGTCCAGGCGTACGGCGAACGGGTCGGCCGAGTCGTAGCTGAACCGGACCTGGAGCCGGAGGGCTTCCCCGTCGCTGACGACCAGGTCGATGGTCAGGTCCGTGTGCAGACGCTTGGTCCGGTCGGTGGAGTGCATGGCGCTTCCCGGATGGGCTGGGTTCGTGGGCTCCGCCCTGCGCGAAGCCCCGCATTCCCCACTTCGGGGCGGGGGCGGCCGATGGATGCGCCCGGCCGGCCCGGATCGCGGCGCGGAACCCTGCCACCGGGCTTCCGGTTACCGGGCTCCCGGTTACCAGGGTCCCTGCCACCGGGGTCCCTGCCACACACCCGCGGCCGGGCGGCTGAGCCGCGGGCCGGGCCGGCGGGGCGTTCCGGCAGCGGCAGGGCGGCGTCCGGGGGAAGTCACGGCTCCCGTGGCTCCCGGACGCCGCCGTCCGCCAGGGCCGCCGCTCGGCGCAGGACCCCGAGGCGGCCCCGGCCGGGGACGGTCCACAGGTCGTGGCCGCGCAGGCCCCAGCGGCCCAGCAGTTCGTTGGCGGCGAGGAAGCCGCTGGTGGCGGCGCGTTCCATCAGGGCCACCGGCAGACCGGTGCGGACCGTGTCGCCCGCGACGACCAGGCCGGGCGTCGGGGTGGTGACCGTGGGCCGGTCCGCGTGGCCGCCCACCGCGAACAGGGGGCAGTCGGCCCGCCACTCGTGACGGGCGTCGACCACGCGCGCCCGGGCCGTCTCCGGGTAGAGCCGGTGCAACTGGCCGAGCAGTTCCTTCTCCGTGGTCTCCCGGCCGGTGTCCTCCGGCACGGCGTAGGCGTGCAGTTCGACGACCGAGCCGCCTGTACGGGCCGCCCACCGGGCCGCCTCGCCCTCCCAGGCGCTGAGCACGCTGACGTTGTCCAGGGCCCCGTGGCCGCTGGTGCCGAGGAAACCCGGCCGGTCCGCGCGCACGGGCCGGTCCAGCCATAGGCGGGACACCAGGAACGGCGGGGCGGTGCGCAGCCGCGCCACGCGCTCGCGCCACTCGGCGTCCCCGAGGTCACCGCACCGGCCCACCAGGGCGCGCAGCCCCGCCGGGTCCAGGGCGAGCACGACCCCGTCGTACGGTTCCTCGCCGCTCGCGGTGGTCACGCCGTAGCCGCCGGACGGCAGGAGGCTGACGCCCTCCACCGCCGTGTTCGTGCGCACGCGGGCGCCGAGCCGTTCCAGGCGGGCGGCGAGCGGGTCCCACAGCGCCTGCGGGAACGGTTCGCGGGGCACGTCGAACAGCAGGCCCTCGGCCGAGCCGAGGAAGTAGATGTGGAACATCAGCGCCATCTCCGCCGCCGACAGCGTCCGGGGATCGGCGAAGAAGCTGCGGGAGAACACCTCGAAGGCCAGGTGCCGGGCCGCCGGCGGGAAGCGGATGTCCTCCAGGAAGTCGTACGCGCTGACGTGGTCGAGTCGCTCGTACACCTCCGGCACCCGCACGTCGAGCAGCGGCAGCGCCGCACGCGGGCGCATCCGGACCAGGTCGCGCACGGAGAACGACTCGCTCAGCGCCACGAACCCGAGCGCGCTCAGCGGAGGTGTCCGCGGCACGTTGCGGAAGCTGTCCTGGCGGCCGCTGCCGTGCCGCAGCGGGTAGTCGGGCAGCCTGGTGAGGCGGGCCAGGACCGGATCGGTGCGGCGCAGCAGGGCCCGCAGGTTGTAGTACTGCCGGAAGAACGCGTGGAAGCCCCGGCTCATCGTCACCGTCGTGCCGTCGGCCAGCCGCGTGGACCAACCGGCCAGCCTGCCGCCGAGCTGCGCGTCGCGCTCCAGGATGGTGACCCGCACGCCGCGCTCCGCCAGCGCGGTGGCCGCCGTGAGCCCGGCGATGCCACCGCCCACGACCGCCACGCGCGGCGCGGCGGACTCCGGCGCGCGGGCCGCGCCGGGCGGTCCGGGCAACAGCCGGGCCAGCCGGTCCCGACCGGGACGGGGGTCGCGGCCGGGGGGCGTGGAGGGACGGCGCGGTTCGGTCATCGTCCCGACTCCTCGTCGGCGCGCCCGGTTGTCGTCCCGGCTCCCCCGTCGGCGGTGGTCGTCCCGGCTCCCCCGTCGGCGGTGAACGGGCGGCGGGCGACGACCGTGTGGGTGATGCCGGTCTGCCAGCCGGGCAGCGGCAGCACCCGCACCCGTTCGAAGCCCGCCCGCTCCACCCGCCGCGCGAGCTGTCCGACTGTGTCGAAGGCGACGACACTGTGCCGCAGATGCCGGTAGAGCGCGCCGTCGCCGAGCAGCGTGGCCACCGGCAGGACGAACCCGCCGCACACCGTGTTCCACACGGCCCGGTGCGCCGCCCGCCCGCTCAGCGCGTACTCGTGCACCGCCAGCCGCCCGCCCGGCGCCAGCAGCCGGTGGGCCTGGGCGAGCACCGCGTCCGGGTCGGCGGTGTTGCGCAGCAGGTACGCGGCGAACACCGCGTCGAACGGACCGTGCACCCCCGCCGCGGCCAGCCGCTCCACCGGCGACCGCACGAAGCGCACCGGCGTCGGCCAGGGCCGCAGGGCCGCCCGTCGCAGCATGCCTGCCGAGGCGTCGACGGCGGTGATGTCGGCGCCGGGCAGGACGGCGGCCAGGGCCGCCGTCGAGGCACCGGTGCCGCAGCCGAGGTCGAGCACCCTCGGGGCCGGGCCGCCGCCGGACAGTCCGAGACGCCGCGCGGAGCGGCGCAGGTGGGCGTGGTAACCGGGATTCGCCGCCACGAGCGCGTCGTAACTCCGGGCGGCGTGGTCGAAAGCGGTCGCCAGCTCGGCGTCGCGCAGCACGGACATGCCATCTCCGTAAGAGGTCGTCAGGGGAAAGGCGGTCGAGGGAAAGGCGGGGCAGGAGGTAGGGGCGGGAGGTAGGGGCGGGAGGACAAGGCAGGGGAACGGGTGGTGTCGGAGGCCCGGGGGGGGTCAGGCCGTGGAGGGCGGCGGGGCGGCGGGAGGGGTGCGGCGCGGGGCGAACGGCAGGGCCAGCGCCGAGACGAGCATCGCGGGGACGGGCACGTGCAGCCCGATGGACAGGTCCTCCACCAGCCCGGTGCGCCCGTCCAGGAAACGCAGCAGGCGCGGCGCGGGCACGTGGGTGAACAGTCGTGTGAAGAAGGCCGGCCCGTCCACCCGGCCGTGGTCCAGGGCGTGCAGCAGCACCGCGTCCATGTACCGGGAGCGGGCCGAGTGGACGCGCGGCGGGACGGGGCGGCGCCTCGCGTGCAGGGCTGCGGCCACCGCGCGTGTCTGCCGCTGCACGGCGCTGAAGGTGTATCCGGTCGCCGGACGGGTGGCCCCGGCCGCGGCCCCGATCCGGAACACCGACGCGGCGGTCCGCCGCGGGAAGTCCGCGTCCGTCATCGGGATGACCCCCTGTTCGCACTCCAGCACCTCGTGGTCGCCGGCGCCCAGGACACCGTGCAGGTAGTGGCGCAGCGCGCGGTCGTAGGCGTCCCGGCCTAGCGGGCCGCGGGAGAACTCGGTGTACTCCACCAGCGCCTCGCGCGGACCCTTCGGCAGCACGTAACCGAAGGACAGACCGTGCGCGGGCTGCGGGGTGCGGAAGTCCATCAGCTCCACGGCACCGGGATCGAACACCGGGTGGCGGGTGCGTACGAACCAGCCGCGGAAGTGCTGGAGCAGCGTCGTGCGCGCCGGGGGCAGCCGCTCGGGGGGCCGTGAGTCGAACACCCAGCGGGCGCGCACCGTCACCCGGCTCCCGTCGGCCCGGCGGGCGTGCACCACCGCCCCGCCCGCCGCGGACTCCACCCGCTCGGCGACGGCCTCCACGGTCGTCACCCAGGGACTGCCCGCGAGCACCTGCTCGGCCAGATCCTCCAGCGCGTCAGAGCGCAGCATCTTGTAGCGCAGCGGCTCGATCCCGGCGTCCACCGTCCGCCCGTCGCGGGAACGCACCCGCAGCCGCCCCCAGGACGCCGTCAGGGCACTGTCGTACGGTCCCGCGCCCGTCTCCCAGTAGCACCAGGTGCGGCGCGCGGCGCGGAACGGCCCCGGTGGCGCCGCCAGCAGCACCGCCGTCACCCGGCGCCCGCCGGCGGGCGGGCGGGCCAGCCGAAGCGCGAGCGACAGGCCGGCGGCCCCGGCGCCCACGACGGCGACGTCCGACTCCACCTGCACCTCCACCTCCGACTTCACCTCCATCTCCGACTCCACCTCCACGGCGGCCCCACCTCCGCGGCGGCTCCCTGCACGGCGGCTCCCTCTTCCTCTTCCGGACCTTTTCCGGGGCTCCTGGCCCCTTCCGGACCAGGGGCTCGGCCAGTCTTCCCTCGCATCGGCCCCGGCGGATGCACCCGGGAGCGTGTCGTGCGGGTGGGCGCTCATCGCGTCGGCATGTCCACCGAACAGCGCATCCGTCGGAGCCGTCCACGCGGAATGTGTCACGACGGTGCGGGCGGTGGCCCGTACCGACAGACATCGGTCGCGGCCGGCACGCCGCACCGACAGCGCGACCGATCCGGCCTGCCGGCAGGCAGTCCGGATCTCCGACCAGCGAGAGGATCCGCGATGCGTTCCACCCAGGCGATCGGCCGTCTCACGGCAGATCCGCCGCGCAGGCCGCCCGCTGTGCCCGGCCCACCCGCCGTGTCCGGCCCGCCCGTTGAGCCCGACCCCCATGGCACCGGTGAACCGGCGTCCTGCGGCGATGCGCGCTCCGTGGACCAGGACGTGCCGGAAGCCGTGGGCCGGGAGCTGCGCGAACTGCTCGCGGACCGTCTGGCCGGCTGCCGCGGCCTGGACGCGGTGTTCGCGCGGGACGTCGCCGAGCGGACCGCCCGCTTCACCCGGCACGGCGGCCGCCGTATCCGGCCCCGGCTGCTGTGGTGGTCGATGCGGGCCTGCGGCGGCGGGGACCGGGCCCAGGTGCGCGTGGCGCTGCGGACGGCTGCGGCGCTGGAACTGCTCCAGACGTGTGCTCTCGTCCACGACGACCTGATGGACCAGGCGCCCACCCGCCGCGGCGCGCCGGCGCTGCACGCCGACGTCACCGCGCAGTACGCCGGCACCGCCCCGGGGCCCGCCGCGCAACGGCTCGGCGCGTCCACCGCGGTGCTCGCCGGCGACCTCGCCCTGGCCTGGGCGGACGACGCCCTGGCCGGACTGCTGCTGGAGCCCGGGCTGCCCCGCGACATCGCGCACCGGCTGCACGAGGTGTGGCGGGTGATGCGCACCGAGATGGTGGCGGGCCAGTACCTCGACGTACGCGGCCAGGCCGTGTCCTCCGGCACCCCGGCCAGGTCGATCCGGGCCGCCCGCCTCAAGAGCGCCCTGTACACGGTGGAACGGCCGCTGCAACTGGGCGCGGTGCTCGCCGGGGCCGACGTCGTCACCACCGGGACACTGCGTCGCGCGGGACGCTGCGCGGGTCTCGCCTTCCAGCTCAGGGACGACCTCGACGACCTGTTCGCCGATCCCCGGGCCACCGGCAAGCCGTCCGGCGGCGACGTGCGCGAGGGCACCCCGACCTACCCGTTGGCCGTGGCCCGGGCGCTCGCCATCGCCGCAGGCGACCGCCACGCGCTCGGTGTGCTCGACCACGCGATGGGCCGGGCCGATCTCACCGACGGCGAACTGGCCGGGGTACGGGCGGTCGTCACCGGCACCGGAGCCCGTCACCACGTGGAGGCGCGCATCGCCCGGCTCAACCGGCGCTGCCTGCGCCACCTCGGCGAAGCCGCCCTGGAACCGGACGCGGCCGGCCGGCTGCGCCATCTGCTGGCCGAGATCACCGGCGCGGCGGGCCAGGTGCCCGAGCCGGCCGCCGATCCGCGCGCCGCCGCCCTCGCCGCCGCGGGAACGGAGGCGGGCCGGTGACCCGGACCATCGCGGGACCAACCGACCACGTGGTGGTGGTCGGCGCCGGCCTGGCCGGTCTGTCCGCCGCCCTGCACCTGCTCGGCGCGGGCCGTCGCGTCACGGTCGTCGAACGCGACGCCCTGCCCGGCGGGCGCGCCGGCCGCATGGAGCTCGGCGGCTATCGGATCGACACCGGGCCCACCGTGCTCACCATGCCGGAGATCGCCGACGAGGCGTTCGCCGCCGTCGGCACCTCGCTGCGCGACCGCGTCGAGCTGATCGAGCTGCATCCCGCCTACCGGGCGCGCTTCGCCGACGGCAGCACCCTCGACGTGCACACCGACGGCGCGGCCATGGAGGCGGAGATCGAACGGTTCGCCGGGGGCGCCGAAGCGGCCGGCTACCGCAGGCTGCGCCACTGGCTGGGGCAGCTCTACCAGGCCGAGCGCGGCCGTTTCCTCGACGCCGACTTCGACTCGCCGCTGCAACTGCTCGGCCCCGGCCTGGTCCGGCTCGCCGCGCTCGGCGGCTTCGGCCGCTGGGAGGCGCGGGTCGCCCGGCACCTGCGTGACGAGCGGCTGCGCCGCGTCTTCTCCTTCCAGGCCCTGTACGCAGGAGTCCCGCCCGAGCGGGCGATGGCCGCCTACGCGGTGATCGCCTACATGGACACCGTCGCCGGGGTGTACTTCCCGCGCGGCGGCATGCACGCCCTGCCGCGGGCCATGGCCGACGCGGCGGCGGAGGCGGGGGCGGTGTTCCACCACGGGCAGCGGGTGACCCGTCTGGAACGCGCCGGTGAACGCGTCACCGCCGTGGTGACCGACGACCTGCGCATCCCCTGCGACGCGGTCGTCCTGACCCCTGATCTGCCGGTCGCCTACCGGCTGTTGGGCCGCGTCCCGCGCCGCCCGGCACGGCTCAGGCACGCCCCGTCGGCGGTCGTCCTGCACGCCGGCTGCGACCGCACCTGGCCCGAACTGGCCCACCACACACTGTCCTTCGGTGGTGCCTGGCGGCGGACCTTCCACGAACTCACGTACACCGGCGAGCTGATGAGCGACCCCTCTCTGCTGATCACCCGGCCCACCGCGACCGACCCCGGTCTCGCCCCGCCGGGCCGCCACCTGCACTACGTCCTCGCCCCGTGCCCCAACACCGAGATCGGGCCGGGCAGCGCCGACTGGGCCGGGCTCGGCGGCCGTTACCGCGACGGCCTGCTGCGCGAACTCGACCGCCGCGGCCTCGCGGGCATCGCGTCCGCCATCGAGGAGGAGTGCCTGGTGACCCCGGCCGACTGGAGCGCGCAGGGGCATGCCGCGGGTACGCCCTTCTCCGCCGCCCACACCTTCGCCCAGACCGGCCCGTTCCGCCCGCGCAACCTGGTACGCGGCACCGCCAACGCCGTACTCGCCGGCTGCGGCACCACGCCCGGGGTGGGCGTACCGCCCGTCCTGCTGTCGGGGAAGCTGGCCGCGGCCCGCGTCACCGGCGGCACCCGTGCCCGTACCGCTGCCCGCCGGGCCGCCCGGCCGACCGCCGAAGGAGTACGTCCATGACCGCCCGCGAGCTGGACGCCGCTCGCATCACCGACCCGGGTCTGCGCGCCGCCTACACCCACTGCCGTGAACTGAACGCCCGGCACGGCAGGACCTACTTCCTCGCCACCCGCCTGCTGCCACCGGAACGGCGCCCCGCCGTGCACGCCCTGTACGGCTTCGCCCGGTGGGCCGACGACATCGTCGACTCGCTCCAGGACGGCCCCGGCGCCCCCACCGGCGACGAGGCCGCACGGCGCGCTGCCGCCCTCGACCGCCTGACCGACGACCTGACCCGCGGCCTGACGGTCAGCCGGGACGGCGGCGGCCTGCCGTACGACCCTCCGGACACCCGGACCAGCGCCCTCGCGGACGGCCGGACGGGCGGCCGGACGGGCGGCCGGACGGGCGGCCTGGCGCGCGGCCTGCCGAGGGCGCGGACGGGCGCGCCGGTGGTCGCCGCTCTCGCCGACACCAGCAGCCGCTACGCCATCGACCGGCGCCACTTCACCGACTTCCTCGCCTCCATGCGCAGCGACCTGACGGTCACCGAGTACGCCGACTACGCGGCGCTGCGCCGGTACATGCACGGCTCGGCGGCGGTGATCGGCCTGCAGATGCTGCCCGTCCTCGGCACCGTGGTGCCCCGTGAGGAGGCCGCACCGTACGCGGCCGAACTGGGCGTCGCCTTTCAACTCACCAACTTCCTACGGGACGTCGGCGAGGACCTCGACCGCGGCCGCGTCTACCTCCCGCAGGACCTGCTCGCCGCGCACCGCGTCGACACCGGACTGCTGCGCCGCTGCCGGCAGGACGGCCGCACCGACCGCCGGGTCACCGAGGCCCTGCGCGCCTTCGCCGACCTCACCCGCGCCGCCTACCGGCGTGCCGCCCCCGGCGTGCCGATGCTCGACCCGGTCGCCCGGCCCTGCATCCGGACGGCGTTCGTGCTCTACGGCGGCATCCTGGACGCCGTCGCCGCCGACGGCTGGGCGGTACTGACCCGCCGGGCCGCGGTCCCCCGCAGACGCCGCGCTCTGGTCGCCGCCGACGGCCTGCTCCGGGTCGCCGCGGCCCGGCTCGCCGCCCGCCGCGAACCCGCTGCCCCGCCCACCCCCCGCGAGGAGGCCGCGTGACGTCCGACCGTCCGCCCCGGCGAGCCCGACTGCCCCTGCGACTGCGCCGAGACCCGGTCGCCTGGGAACGCCAGCGCCCGACCTGGCGGGAGGCCCGGCCCGCGCTGATCGCCGACGCCCTCAAACGGGCGCAGCAGCGGCCGAGCGGCAACTGGTACGTCGTCGGGGCGACCGGCGACCTCCCCCGGGACCGCCCGCTGGGCCGCACCGTCGCGGGCCAGGAGGTGGTGCTGTGGCGCGACGGCGAGGGCCGTCTCGTCGCCGGCCCCGGCATCTGCCCGCACCTCGGGGCGCCGCTGCGGGACAGCCCGGTGCGGTGCGGCACCCTCGTCTGCCACTGGCACGGACTCGCCCTGGACGGCGGCCCGTTCGGCGGCTGGGAACCCTGGCCCGCGTACGACGACGGGGTGCTGCTGTGGGTGCGGCTGGACGACGCCGGGGGCGAGGAGCCCACCGCCCGGCCGCCGGTGCCCGAACGGCCCGCGAGGGCCGGCGCGTTGACCGCCGTGTACACCGGGCAGGGCGTCTGCGAACCCGCCGACGTGGTCGCCAACCGCCTCGACCCCTGGCACGGGGCCTGGTTCCACCCGTACTCCTTCGTCGACCTCACCGTCGTGGACTCTCCGGGACGGGACGACGGCGAGGACGCGTTCACGGTCGACGTCTCCTTCAAGCTCGCCGGCCGGCTCGTCGTACCGGTCCGTGCGGTGTTCACCGCCCCGGGCCCGCGCACGGTCGTCATGCGGATCACCGGCGGCGAGGGGGAGGGCTCCGTCGTGGAGACCCATGCCACCCCGCTCGGCCCGGACAGCCTGGGCAGGCCGCGCACCGCGGTGGTGGAGGCGGTCATCGCCACTTCCGGGCGTCGGGGCTTCGCCGTCGCCCGCCGGAGCGCTCCCCTGCTCCGCCCCGTCATGCGCGGTGCGGCGGGCCGGCTGTGGCGCGACGACCTGGCCTACGCCGAACGACGCTGGGCGCTGCGTTCGACAGGCCGTTTCCCCGGGTGAGCGTCCGGCACGGCCCGGCAGGACCGGGCGCCGGCCTCGCCTGCGACAATGCGCCCATGACTGACGCCTCTGGTCCGCAGACCTTCGTTTCGCCGCTGAAGCCCGTCGACCTGCGCACCGTCGCGCCCGAACGCGAGGCCCTGGCCGGCTGGCTCGACTACCAGCGCGCCGAATTGCTGGCAAAACTCGACGGGTTGACCGAGGAACAGGCTGCCCAGCGTGTCGTCCCGTCCCTCACCACCCTGCACGGACTGGTGCGCCACCTCACGAAGGTCGAGCTCATCTGGTTCGTCAACGTCATCGAGCAGAGTGAGGAACCCGCGCCCTTCGGTTGGCCGCAGCGCAAGGACGGCGACTTCCTGTTGGACGACGGCGCGACGCTGCACGAGGACGTCACGCGCTACCTGGCCGCGTGCGAGCGCAGCCGCCGGATCTTCGCCGGGGTGTCCCTGGACGACGTGCGCACGCATCACCGCTTCGGGGAGCTCGACGTGCGGTGCATCATGATGCACCTGATCAGGGAGTACGCCCAGCACAACGGCCACGCGGACGTCGTCCGCGAACTCATCGACGGCAGTACGTCCAGCTGAGTGCCCACACACGTCCGGGCGCGGCCCGTCGCGCGTGCCGCCGGTGTCAGTCGGCCCGGGTGACGAAGTCGGTCAGCGCGGCGGCGACGGCATCGGGCTGTTCGTCGGGGATGAAGTGTCCTGCGTCCGGCACGACGATCCCGGTCGCGTGGTCGGCCCACGGCTTGATGGAGGCCGCCATGTCGGGGATGGAGCCGTGGCTGCTGGAGATCCCGAGAACCGGGAGCGTCAGGCGCTGTCGTGCCAGCGCTTCGTGGTTCTTCCGCGCCGACTCGGCGGCGTCCCGGTAGTAGGCCAGGGACGCACGGAGACCGCCGTCGGCGGCCACGGCCGCGGCGTACCGCTCGATTTCGGCGTCGGCGAAGGTGTCGGAGGAGAGGGCCTTCACCTTCAGGAACCAGCCGACGTAGTCCCGTTCGCGGCCGGCGAGCAGTGTCTCGGGCAGGCCCGGCACGAGGTGGAAGGCGAAGTGCCAGGTCTTCCAGGCCTGTTCGGGGTCGGTCGGAACGGCGTCAGGGAGTGTGATGCCCGGGATGCCGGCGTCGAGCAGTGCCAGGCCACGCAACTGGCCCTGGTACTTCAGGGCGAGGGAGAAGGCGACCCACGCGCCGATGTCGTGGGCGACCAGCCAGTACGTCGGGACTCCGAGCGCCTTGACCGCGGCATGGACGTGCGCCGCGACCGTGTGCGTGTCGTAGCTGGTGTCCGGGCGTTCGGAGTGGCCCTGGCCCGGCAGGTCGATCGCGACGACGTGGAACCGGTCGGCCAGCGCCGGCATCACCTTGTGCCATGCCCACCAGGTCTGCGGGAACCCGGCGAGCAGCACGACGGCTGGTCGGTCCGGCTGACCGCCCTCGACGGCGTGCAGCCGGACGCCGTCCGCGTCGACCCAGCGGTGGGTGAAACCGGCCAGGTCGGGCAGCGGCAGGCCGCGGACCGGGTTGCCGGAGACGCGGGCGGCGCTCGCGAGGTCACTCATGGTTCTCCTCCACTGGTGTCAGGTGTGCCGGTTGCTTCGGTGCGCCCGTCGTCGACGCCCGAGGAGGCCGTGATCACGCCTTCACCCTAACCCATCTTGAACTGAGTGGTTCAAGATGGGTTAGGGATGGGAGGATGGTCTTCACCGAGAGGGCAGAGCAAGAGGGAAGTGCGGCGTGGCAGGCAAGAAGCAGTTCGACATCGCCACGGCGCTCGATGCCGCGATGATCCAGTTCTGGCGGGCCGGCTACGCCAACACGTCGGTGGACGACCTGTCCCGGGCGACGGGGCTCAACCGCAGCTCCATCTACTCCTCCCTCGGCGACAAGGACACCCTCTTCCTCCGCTGCCTGGAGCGCTACACCACGCGCTACGGAGACAAGTACGACGCGGCGTTGTCCTGCGCCGCCGACCGGCCGCTGGCAGCCGCGCGGGCGTTCTTCGACGTCACGCTGGAACGCATCGCGGACCCCGGTGTGCCCGACGGATGCCTGGTGGCCCAGACCGTCATGGCGACCCCGGTGCTGAGCGCGAGCGTCGCGGCGCGAGCACGGGAGGCGATCGGCTTCCAGCACACCCGGCTGCGCACAGCCCTGAAGGCCGTCCGACTGCCCGACGAGACAGCCGAGTCCCACGCGACCCACCTTGCGGCCGTGAACCAGTCCCTCGCCGTCATGAGCAGAGCCGGAACGAGTGCGGAGCAGCTGCGCGCCATCGTCGACGTGACCCTCGACGCGCTCGCGCGAACGCTCGACGCCGGAGGCTAGGCGACAAGTGCTCTGACCCTGCCGCACGGTCGGCTTCCGGGCTCGGTCGGAGAAACCCGATGCACCTGCCGACAGCCCTGCCTGCCCGCGCCGGGCGTCGGTTCACCCGCGGCCGGCGGAGGGTCGTAGCCTTGCGGCAGCCCGTGCCCGCCCGGGTCGGCGGGGATTCCTTACCCTGGTCGCATGCGCATGCGCCCCACCCTGAGCTGGACCCCCGCCGCGGACCTGCCGCCGGGCACCACCGACCTGGAGCCGGTCGTCGACGCGCTGAACGCCGGCGGGGTGCTGGTGCTCAGCGGGGCGGGCATCTCCACGGAGTCGGGCATCCCCGACTACCGGGGCGAGGGCGGCAGCCTGAGCCGGCACACGCCGATGACCTACCAGGACTTCACCGGGAGCGCCCACGCGCGCCGCCGGTACTGGGCGCGCAGCCACCTCGGGTGGCGCACCTTCGGGCGGGCCCGTCCCAACGCGGGTCACCTGGCGGTGGCCGCCTTCGCCCGGGACGCCCGGGTCTCGGGTGTGATCACCCAGAACGTCGACGGTCTGCACCAGGCCGCGGGCAGCGACGGGGTCGTGGAACTCCACGGGAGCCTGGACCGGGTCGTCTGCCTCTCCTGTCGCAGCTTCAGCCCGCGCCGCGAGCTGGCCCGGCGCCTGGAGGCGGAGAACCCGGGCTTCGACCCGGTGGCGGCCGGCATCAACCCCGACGGTGACGCCGACCTCACCGACGCGCAGGTCGGCGACTTCCGCGTGGTGCCGTGCGCCGACTGCGGGGGTGTCCTCAAACCGGACGTGGTGTTCTTCGGCGAGGCGGTGCCGCCGCAGCGCGTCGAGCACTGCCGGCGCCTGGTCCGCGAGGCGACCTCGCTGCTGGTCCTCGGCTCGTCGCTGACGGTGATGTCCGGGCTGCGGTTCGTCCGGCAGGCGTCACAGGAGGGCAAGCCGGTGCTGATCGTCAACCGGGACCCGACCCGGGGCGACCCGCACGCCCTCACCCGGGTCGCCCTCCCGCTGGGAGCGGCCCTGACCACCGTCGCCGACCGGCTCGGCGTCCCGGTCGCCGGGCCGGCGGACTGAGCCACCGTCCGGCGGGTATCCGCAACCCTGAGTGAAGGGAGACGTGGTACATGGCAGCCGATGTGAACTCCGCCAGGATCACGGGGAAGGTCCAGGGCCGGGACATCGTCCTGTCCGCGGGCCTGTCGAAGGAGGAGATCCGGGACACGGTGTGGTGGTGGCAGGACGACGGCCACGAGTACGACGACTCCCGCACCGATGTGATCGCCACCCTCGGCGGCTACTACCAGGTCCCCCGGGACTCGCGGACCCCGGAGGCCGACGATCTGGTGGACCTGGTGCACACCGAGCTGAGCCCCGACGACTGAGGGACGCGGGCGCCGCCCCGGCCGGAAGCGCGCGCATCGGAGTGCACGCGCCGGCGTGTGCACCTCGGAGTGCGCGCCTCGGAGTGCGCGCGTCGTCATCGACGGCCTTCGATGCTGCGGTGCCGGGCGGCGCCGTGCGCGAAGTCGGGTACGCCTGACGTGCCCTCGCGGAGGTCGTCCAGGAACTGCCGGTAGGCATGAGCGACCGCGTAGGCCGGCGCGTCTGCTCGGGGGTCCAGTCGCGGGACTCGCACGTATGCGTCCGGCACCGTCAGGGGAGCGACTTCGGTGGACGTGGCTCGCCCGCCTTCGAGGGTGACCGGGCTGAGCTGGGGATGGCCGACCGGGGCGGTGAGGACGAGGTCGCCCTCGGTGCCGTTGATCTCCCAGCGGAAGTTGGTGCCCCGAGTCGTGCCCCCGCGGTAGTGGAAGGTGGCCACCGCGCCGCCCGGCAGCCGCCCCGAGGCCACCACCTGGTCCGCGGCGGTCATCGGCACCGGCTGTCCGCTCTCGGTGTCCACGGCCGACGTGCGCCGCGAGGCCAGTTCGATCCGCAGTTCCTCGGGCTCTCCCAGGACGGACGCCAGCCCGTCGAGGGTGTGGCTGAAGGGAATGGTCAGCAGCGTCGCGCCGTTGGCGGCGTCGAGCACGTAGTGATCGCCGGGGCCGACGGTACCTCCCCACGCACCACCGGAGCCGACGACCGTCGTGGACAGCACTTCCCCCACGTAGCCGTCGGCCACGAGGTCCCGTGCGTAGGCGAGGGCCGGATGCGACCGCGCCTGGAGTCCGACCGCGGTCGGCACGGCGCGGTCGCTCGCTCGCCGCGCCATGTCCTCGGCTTCCGCGAGCCCGTTGCCCAACGGCCACTCGCACAGCACGCTCTTGCCGGCGCTCAGCGCCACCTCCACCAGTTCCCGGTGGTACGGCACCTTGACCGCCACGACCACGAGGTCCACCTCGTCGCAGGCGACCAGTTCGGCCGCGGACCCGAAGGCGCGGGACACACCGTGCTGCTGTCCGGAGCGCTCCGCCGACTGTTTCGAGCTCGTACTCAGGGCCCTGAGCTCGAAACCCGGCACAGCGCGCAGGGCCGGAAGGTGCGAGCGCTCGGCCCAGCTCCCGTGCGCCCCGAGTCCGATGACCCCTACTCCGATCCGCTTCCCGGACCGGGCCAGCTCGACGATCCGTGACTCAGCTGTGTTCATGATGCGCCGCCTGTCCTGTCCAGGGTCAGTTCCATGTACCCGCCGGCCGGCTTCGGGCCGCGTTCGCTGTCCGCGGGGACGAGTGAGGTGGGTGCGCACGACAAGGGCCGCCCAAACCACGGCCACCTGCTAGCGTTGACATTTCAACACTAGGAAGAGGCGCGTTGATATGTCAACAGCGGGAAGTGGTGCCATCGACCCGGACGAGCTCCAGGACGACACCCTGCCCGAGCCCGTCGACCTCTGGTCGGCCTTCAAGCGGGCCCACGAGATCGTCCGAGCCCGCGTGATCGCGGACACCGCCGAGGCGGCGGGCCTGTCCGAGCCGGACCTGACGATCCTCGTCAACCTCGACAAGGCGGGGGGCGCCCTGCGACAGAGCGAACTCGCCGCGTCGCTCGGCTGGGACCGCACACGCATCTCCCACCAGGTCACCCGCATGGGCAAGCGTGGACTCGTCACCCGCGAACGCGCCGACGGTGTCACCGTCACCCTCACCGACGCCGGCCGCCAGGCCGTCACCGCCGTGGGCCCCGGCCTGGACGCCGCGGTACGCCGCCACTTCACCGACAAGCTCTCCGCGCCGGAGATCGAGACGCTCAGCTCCGTGCTCCGCCGGCTGTAGCCTCCGGCACGCCAAGCCCTTCGCGGCCTTTCCCGGCCCGGCACCGAGGTGCCCTAGAGTCGCCGTATGCGGCGAGGAACCGGCGTGGTGATGGCGGGAGTTGCAGCCCTGGCCTGGGGCGAGTGGCTGAACTGGCGTTGGTCTCGGGTACTCGTGGGCAACCGCGAGGGCACCTCCGAGGCCGTGGTCGTGCTGGGCTTCCGGAACCCTCAAGCGACGGCGAACCTCATCAATAGGTGGCGAGTCCGTGTCGGCATTCGCTCCGTCAGCGTTGACGGTACGCACCGGACCGTCGTGGTCTTCAGCGGCGGCGCGATCGGCAGCAGCGTGGCGGAGGCCGAGCTGATGGCCGACTACGCGGTCTCGGTGCGGGAGTTCGACGGCACGGTGCTCCTCGAGGACCGGAGCGCGACGACGTGGGAGAACATCACGAACGTGATCCCGCTGATCGAGGACGTGGACCGCATCAAGATCGCCTCGCAACCGGCTCATGCGCTCAAGGCCCGGGCGTACCTGCGACGACAGCGCCCCGATCTCGCGGAGAAGCTGGTGCGCGCGGACGACTACCGCCCCGGCGAGTGGACGGTCGTCAAGCCGTTGTTGGCGCTGTACGGGCTCTGGACACTCCGCGGCCTCAAGGCCGACGAACGAAGGCCCTTGCGGTAGCCGCCCGCTGCCGTGACGCCCGCTGCCGTGATGCGACCGGCGGCACCGTTCAGGGGCGGTCGCCTCGGGCGGTGAGTTCCGTCTCCACCAGGCGGTTCAGGTGGCGGCGGGCGTCCTCGGTGCTGAGCGGGGGCGACTGGCGCAGCCGCTGGAGAGCGAGACCGTCGGCGAGGGCGGCGAACCGGACGGTGAAACCGTCGAGGTCGTCGCCGCTGAACTCGCCTTCCGCGACGCCCCGTTCTGCCAGCGCGCGGATCTGCCGGTGCCAGGCCGCGTACCGCTCGGCCTGGCCGCGCGCGAAGGCCTCGTCGGTGGCCGGTTCACCCGCGTGCCAGTAGTCGAACCACATCCGCCAGTGCCGGTCGGTGTCCTCGGTGAAGAGGGCCTCGACGAGCAGCCGTAGTGCCTCGGCGCCACTGCCCGCCTGCTCGGCGGCCTCACTGAGCTCCCCGTAATAGCGCTCGATGTGCAGCACCATCGCCTCGGACAGGATCTCCTGCACGCTGCCGAAGTGGTAGGTCACCGTACCGACCGACACCCCGGCCGCGGCGGCGACGTCCCGTACGCCCACCGAGGCGTAGCCGCGCTCCGCGATCAGCGGGACGGCCGCTTCGACGATCAGCCGCCGGCGCACCTCGGTGGGCTGGCGGGTGCGCTCGGCGGCGGCGACGGCCCGGCGCGGTGGCTTCGCGGAGCGCTGCGGCTTGGCGGCGGTCATCCCGACGTCCTCGCGCTGGTGTGGTGCCAGGACCGCTTGACCACTGTCTCTCCGTTCGCCCGTGCCTCGATACGGCTGTCCATGACGAAGTCCGCCGCCGTGGCGCGCAACTCCGTACGCGCCATGATCTCAGCGTCGTGGTCGTCGCCGCGCCGCAGCCGGATCCGCCACTGTGACACGGCGCTCGCGGACAGCGGGTCGCCGGCGCGGATCCGGTACGTCTCCCGTGCGCACTCCTCGTAGCGCAGCCCGTCCGGGTACGTCCGTGATCCCCCGTAGTCGGGGTCGACCTCCAGGGTCCACTCCCCCGCCGCCACGTCGTGCGTGACCAGCCGGGCGGGCCGGACATCGGCGGGCGCGTCGTGGGTGACCGGCAGCGGCGGGGCCTGCTCCGGCTCCTGGAAGGCGATCGGCGGTTCCTCCCCGGCCGCCCGCACCGGCAGCAGCACGGCGCTGTCGGCGGGTACGACCCGCAGTTCGCCGCGCTCGCCGTGCGGCCACACCCAGGGCCAGTAGACGTCGGAGACGGCGACCCGGATGCGGTGTCCGGGCGGGAAGGCGTAGCCGTTTCCGGTGAGTTCGACCTCGACGTCCTCGTAGGTCCCCGGGGTCCACTCCACCACCCTGTCCCGGCCGTGCCGGCTGAGCAGGTTGAGCACTCCGCGGGTGACGAGCGTCGAGGAGCCGTCGGGTGCGACGTCGCAGAGCCGGACGATCACGTGGGCCCGTGCGGTGGCGCTGTCCAGACGGAGCCGGACGCGGGGCCTGCCGAGGATCTCGACGCGCTCGGCGAGGGGCTCGGAGTCGAAGCAGACCGAGCGGCCGTCCTCCTCACGCTGGTCGGGCGGCAGGTCACCGGCGTTGCCGAAGGGGAAGAACCGCCCGGCGTCCACTCCGGTGTGGAGCGGGGAGCGGACGAGGACCGGGGTGCGGCCGCCGGGTGCCAGGGCACGCTCGCTCCAGGTCACCCTCGGGGACGGCCAGTTGTCGTCCCCCACCCAGCGTCCGGGCATCACGTCGTACGAAGTGGCGGGCGGGACGGGGTCGTTGATCCAGGCGCGCAGGAGCGGTTCCCGCATGACGCCCGTGTCCCGGTCCTTGAGGTGCTGGTCCCACCAGCGCAGGGTCTCCTGGAGGAAGCCGATGGCCGGGCCGGGCGGCAGTCCGCGGTCGGGGTACTGGTGGGACCAGGGGCCGAGCAGCCCGCGCACCCGGTCGGCCGGAAGGTGCTCGACGAGGCGGAACACCGTGTCGCGGTACGGGTCGTGCCAGCCGCCGACGGCGAGGACGGCGGCGTCGATGGCCGTGTAGTCCTCGCAGACGCTGCCGTGCTTCCAGTAGGCGTCGCGCTGCTGGTGGTCGAGCCAGGTGTGCAGGAAGGGTTGGAGGGCGTCGAGGCGCTCGCGCCACATGGGGAGCCAGCGGTCGGTGCCGACGTTCGCCGGGTCCGGCGGCCGGGAGGCGAAGGCCAGCATGGTGCCGGCCCAGGCGAGCATGTCGATGCCGAGGACGGCGCCGCCGGTGTAGTGGACGTCGTTGTCGTAGCGGTCGTCGGTGGAGCAGACGGTGACGACCGCCTTGAGCGGTTCGGGCGCGAGTGCGGCTATCTGGAGGGAGTTGAAGCCGCCCCAGGAGATGCCGAACATGCCGACCTTGCCGGTGCACCAAGGTTGGGCGGCGAGCCAGTTGACCACGTCGACGCCGTCGGCGAGTTCCTGGGCGTCGTACTCGTCGCCGGGGGTGCCCTCGCTGTCGCCGTGGCCGCGGATGTCGACGCGGACGGAGGCGTAGCCGTGCCCCGCGTACCAGGGGTGCCGCTGGGCGTCACGGGGCGCGGTCCAGTCACTCTTGCGGTACGGGAGGTATTCGAGCAGTGCCGGTACGGGGTCGGCCTCGGCGTCCGCGGGCCGCCAGATCCGCGCGTGCAGCCGGGTCTCGCCGTCCCGGGTGGGAATCCAGACGTCCTCGCGGACGACCTGGCGCTCGAACTGTTCGCGGTACTTCACGAAACTCCTTCGGCCACGGGGGTGTTGGCGGGCTGCCAGCGGCGGACGCGGTGGCCGTCGCCGAGGTCGGCCCAGATGCCGTCGGTGCCGGCCGCGTCCACCCACTCGGGGGTGTCCTCGGGCAGCGCGGAGGCGTCGGGGTCGGGTTCGAGGGCGGCCGCCATCAGCCGCCGGGTGTACGGGTGGCCGGGCGCGCCGAACACGGCTTCGGTGGGTCCTTCCTCGACCACGACCCCGTGCCGCAGGACGACGACGCGGTCCGCGATGCCGCGCACCACGGCGAGGTCGTGGCTGATGAACAGGCAGGCCAGGTCGCGCTCCCGGCGCAGGTCGTCCAAGAGCCGCAGTACCTCGGCCTGGACGGAGACGTCCAGCGCGGTGGTGATCTCGTCCGCGATCAGGACGTCCGGTTCGCCGGCCAACGCGCGGGCGATGCCGATGCGTTGGCGCTGCCCGCCGGACAGCTGGGCGGGCAGCCGGTCGGCGAGGGCCGGGTCCAGGCGTACGTCGGCGATGAGCCGGCGGGCCTGGTCGGCGGCCTCGGTGCGGCCGGTCGCGGTACCGAAGAACCGGAGCGGGCGGCGGACGGCGTCGCCCACGGAGCGGCGGGGGTTCAGGGAGGTGTCGGCGTTCTGGAAGACGAGCTGGACCCGGCGCCGAAGGGAGAGCGGGCGCTTCGGGGCGGGGCGGGATAGGTCCCCCGCCTCGTGGGTCATGGTGCCGCCGGACGGGCTGCGCAGCCCCGCCAGGGTCCAGGCCAGCGTGGACTTCCCGCTGCCCGACTCGCCGACGAGGGCGAGGACTTCGCCCCGGCGGACGTCGAAGGACACCCCGTGCACGGCACGTGTGCTGCCGTAGTCGATGGTCACGTCGTTCGCGGCGACGGCGACCGGCGAGCCGTCGGGGATGACGGCCCTGGCGCGGACCGTCCGCTCCCCCGCGTCGTTCACGACCGCGAGTCCGGCGTCGTCCAGGCGCGGCACGCTCGCCAACAGCCGTTTGGTGTACGGGTCCTGGGGGGCGGCGAACAGTCGGCGGGTGGCCGCCGCCTCCACCACCCGGCCGGCGTTCAGTACGCACACCTCGTCGGCCATGTGCGCGACCACGCCGAGGTCGTGACTCACCAGCACGGCGGCCAGGCCGAGTTCGTCGCGCAGGGCGGCGATCAGGTCAAGGACGCTGCGCTGGGTGATGACGTCGAGGCCGGTGGTGGGTTCGTCGAGGACCAGGACTTTGGGGCGGGCGGCGATGGCCATGGCGATGGCGACGCGCTGCTGCTGGCCGCCGGACAGTTCGTGCGGGTAGCGGCGGGCGAGTTCGGCGGGGCGCGGCAGGCGGACCTGGTCGAGCAGGTCGACGACCGGCACCTCGCCGCCCGCCTCCTCGATCTGCCGGCCGACGCGCATGGTCGGGGTCAGCGCCTGTCCGGCGTTCTGGCCCACCATGGCGACGGTCCCGCCGCGCAGCCGGCGCAACTCCCGTGCGGGCAGCGCGAACACGTCCGCCCGTCCACGTGCACCCGGCCGCCGGTGATCCGGGAGCCGTGCCGCAGGTGGCCCAGCAGGGTGGCGGCGACGGTCGACTTGCCGCTGCCGGACTCGCCGACGAGGGCTAGGGTCCGGGCCGGCGCCACCTCCAGGGACACCTCGTGGACGACCGGCACCTCGCGGCCTCCCGAACGGTAGGCGACGCGGAGGGAGTCGACGGAAACGACAGAGGTCATCAGGAACCCTCCCTGATCCGGTCCACGCCCCACGCCTTGGCGAGGCCGTCGGCCGCGAGGTTGAGCCCGACCACGAGGGTGGCCAGGGCGATGATCGGGGCCAGGCTCGCCATCGGGACGACGGTGATGGCGGTGCGGTTCTCGGCGACCATCAGCCCCCAGTCGGGGGTCGGCGGGTCGGCGCCGAAGCCGAGGAAGGACAGCGAGGAGATCAGCAGCACCACCCAGGAGGCGCGCATCGCGAACTCGACGCAGACCACGTCGGTGATGTTCGGCAGCACCTCCCGGCGCAGGATCGCCCAGGTGCTCTCGCCGCGGGCGCGGGCGGCGGTCACGTAGTCCATCGGGACGACGGCGAGGGCGGCGCCGCGCACCACGCGGACGACTTGGGGGACGTAGACGACGGCGATGGCGAGGACGATCACCGCGGGTCCGGTGCCGAGGGCGGTGACGACGACCAGCAGGGCCAGGATCGACGGTACGGACAGGATGGCGTCCAGGACCCGGCCGAGCAGGTCGTCGAACCAGCCGCCGCGCAGGGCGGCGGCGCAGCCGACGACCGTGCCGAGAGCGACGGTGACCAGGGTGGCGGCGACGGACACGCCGAGCGCGTACCGGCCGCCGTACAGGACCCGGGCGAGGACGTCACGGCCGTACTGGTCGGTGCCGGCCCAGTGCTGCGGGCTCGGGCCGAGCAGGGCGTGCGAGGCGTCGCCGGTGATCGGGTCGTAGGAGGTGAGCAGCGGGGCCAGCAGCGCGACGAGGACGTGCACGGCGACGACGGCCAGGCCCACCAGGGCGGGGCGGGAGGAGCGCAGGCCACGCCAGGCGCGGGCGACGGCGTGCGGGCCCGCCGGAGTGGCGGCCGTGGTCGCCGGGGTGGTGTCGAGTGCGGTCACCGGGTCCTCCCTCGGGTGCGGAGCCTGGGGTTGAGGGCCATGGCGCCGAGATCGGCAGCGAGGTTGCAGACGACGTAGATCACGGCGCTGACGAGGGCGCTGGCCTGGATGACGGGCAGGTCGCGGTTCTGCACGGAGGAGAGCATCAGCTTTCCGATGCCGGGGTAGTTGAAGACGTTCTCGACGACCGCGACCCCGCCCGCGAGCCAGGCGACGTTGAGAGCGATCACGTGCAGGGTGGGCAGCAGCGCACTGGGCAGCGCGTGCCGGGTGACGATCCGCCAGGTGGACAGGCCCTTGAGGCGGGCGGTGGTGACGAACTCGCCGGCCATCACGTCGATGACGGAGGTACGGGCCATGCGCACGATGTAGGCGGCCATGACCACGGCGAGGGCGAGCGCGGGCAGCCATACGGCGGGGAGGAGTTGGCCGACGCCCGCCTCGGGGCCGTAGAGGACGACGGCGGGGAACCAGGGCAGTGCGACGGAGAAGCACAGCACCAGGACGGTGGCGACGACGAACTCGGGGACGCTCATGCCGACGAGGCCGGCGGTGGAGATGACGTGGTCGGGCCAGCGGTCCCGGTAGAGGCCGGCGAGGACCCCGAGGAACAGGGAACCGGTCACCGCGAACAGGACGGTGACGACGGCGATGAGCGCCGAGTTGCCGAGATACTGGGCGACTTCGCCGCCGACGCCCTTGCCGGAGACGAGGGAGGTGCCGAAGTCCCCGTGCAGGGCGCCCCTGATCCAGTCGAGGTAGCGTTCCCAGGCGGGCCGGTCGAGGCCCAGCTGTGCGCGCAGGGCCGCCACGGCGTCGGGAGTGGCGTCCTTGCCGAGGATCTGGGTGGCCACGTCACCGGGCAGGGCCTGGACGGCGAGGAAGACGAGGACGGAGGAGAGGAACAGGGTGCCGACGGCCGAGGCCAGCCTGCGCAGGGTGAACGACAGCATGCTCAGGCCCCCTTCACGCCGATGTTGAGGTAGTCGAACTCGAAGCCGTGCTCGGCGTAGCCGCGGACGTCGCGGGAGATGCCGACGAGCCGGTCGGCGAACATCGGGGTCATCGCCCCGCCCCGTTCGATCACCAACGTCTGTGCCTCGCCGTAGAGTTCACGGCGTCTCGTGTCGTCGGTCTCGGCGCGGGCCCGGTCCAGGACGGCGTCGAACTCCTTGTCGGACCAGGCGGTCTCGTTGTAGGAGGAGCCGCCGCGGAAGATCTGGGTGAAGAGCTGGTCGACGGGCCGCCCGGTGAACCAGTAGGTGGCCATCAGCGGTTTCTTCATCCAGATCTGCGTGTAGTACGAGTCGGCGGCGGCCGTCTTCACCCGGATCCGGATGCCGGCGCGCTTGGCGGAGTCCTGGTAGGCGAGCGCCATCGGCGTGAACAGCGGGTCGTACGACGAGGTGTAGAGGTCGACGCTCAGGCCGTCGTGCCCGGCCTGCTTGAGGAGGTGGCGGGCCTGGTCGGGGTCGTGCGCGGGGTGGGCGGCGATGTGTGCGGGGTCGGTCGGCGGTACGGGGTTGTCCCAGCCGGCGGTGCCCGCGCCCTGGAGGGCGGCCTTCACGACGTGCTCGGGGTCGTAGGCGAGCTTCATCGCCTGGCGGACGCGGACGTCGGTGAAGGGCTTCTCGGTGGTGAGCATCGGCAGCACGTACCACTGCGCGTCCTTCACCCGGGTGACGGTGGCCCGTTCGGAGGCGGCGACGACGCGGGCGGTGGCGAAGTCGAGGTTGGTCTGGGAGAGCAGGTCCACCTGGCCGGCGAGCAGGGCGTTGGCGCGGGCGGACATGTCGGCGACCGAGTAGAAGGCGATGGCGTCGAGGACCGGGCGGCCGGCCCAGTGGTCCTTGTTCGCGGTGACCCGGCCGGGACCCGCCGGGGCGAAGGACTCCAGCTTGAAGGGGCCGGTGCCGATGCCGGTGCGGCCGATGCCCTTCGCGCTGCCGTCCGGGACGACGTAGCAGTTGTAGTGCGTCAGCAGGCTCGGGAATTCGGCGTTGGGAGTCTTCAGGGGGACGACGAGGGTGTGGGCGTCGGGGGTGCGCAGGGTGGCCGGGTCGACCAGCGGGGCGAGGACGGCGGCCTGGGGTGAGGCGGTCGCCTTGTCGAGGATGTGGCGGAGCGTGTAGGCGGCGTCGGCGGAGGTGAAGGCACGGCCGTCGTGGAAGGTGACGCCCTTGCGCAGCCGGAAGGTCCAGGTGCGGGCCTTGGCGTCGGACTCCCAGGACTCGGCCAGGTCGGGGGCGAGTTCGCCGTCCGCGCCGACGCGAACCAGCCGGTTGTAGAGGGCGCCGAGGTACTCGTACGCCGACAGGGAGCTCGCCGGGTCGAGGGTCTCGGCGTCGGAGGCCGGGGGCCGGGCGATGCGCAGGGTGCCGCCGGGGTCGGGGGTGCCTGTCAGGGCGGCAGCCGTCAGGCCGGGGGCGGCGGCTGCCCCCGTACAGCCGGTGAGCAGCCAGGACGCGCCGAGCGAGGCCGCAGCGGCCGCGCCCGCGGCGAGCACCGAGCGGCGCCCCGGGAGGTGGGTGTCGGGCATGGACCGACCGTCTCTCTCGCTATTCGTTCAGCGGAACGATTGAGTGAAGTCCGTGAACGATAACCAGCGGACGACGTCCGGCCAACCCGTCGGACAGGGAAATTAACCTCGGGACACACACCGGTAACGCACCCCGCCGGACCGTCCCGCAGCCCGGAAGCGAGCGAGACCGGAAGGCACGCCTCCACCAGGGCCGTCGTGCAAGAGTCCGCCCGCTGTTCACGCCGGCTCGCCTTAGGATGCCCGCTGTGAGAACGACTGCCCTGGCGGTGAATCCGTGCCCTCGCGTGTAGCGCTCATCGGCGTCGGCCGTATGGGAACACCTCTGTGCGGACGCTTCGTCGCCGCGGGCCACACGGTGACCGCCTTCGATACGCGTCCCGAACGAGCGGAAGCGGTGCGCTCGTCGGGCGCGGACTGGGCGCCTTCCGGCACGGCGGCCGCGGCCGGAGCGGACGTACTGGTCACCGTGGTGCCGGGGCCCAGCGAGGCCCGGGCGGCACTTCCGGACGCCGTGTTCTCCGCTCTGGCCCCCGGGGCGGTGTGGATCGACATGACGAGCAACGCCCCAGCGGTGGCGGAGGTGTTGCGCGAACGAGCGGAAGCCCATGGCGTCGATGTCCTCGAAGCACCCCTCGGCGGCGGCCCGGCCGACGCCGAACACGGGCGCCTCAAGCTGTTCGTGGGCGGCTCTCCCGAAGTCCTCGACCGGTGCAGGCCGCTGTTGTCGGCCGTGACGACCACGGACCGGATCAGCCACATGGGCGGCCCGGGAACCGGCTACACGACGAAACTCCTCATCAACCTGCTGTGGTTCGGGCAGGCCGCGGCGACCGGCGAGGCCCTGCTGCTGGGACAGCGGGCGGGCGTCGACCTCACGGTCCTGCGTGACACGCTGGCCGGCAGCGCGGCCGGGAGCGACTTCGTCCGCAGGGACCTGTCGGCCCTGTTCGCCGGGGACTACCTCCCTTCCTACGGACTCGACCGCATCCACGACCAGCTCGAGGTCATCACGGGTCAGGCCCGCGACCTCGGCACCCCGCACGAACTGGCCGACGCGGTGCTGCGGCTCCACCGGCGGGCCCTGGAGCGCTTCGGACCTGTGGACGGCGAACTTCTCGCCGTGGCCCTCTTGGAGGAAGTCGCCGGCACACTGCTGCGTCCCTGACCGGGGCATGAGTGAGTGTCAGGTCCATCATGCCTGCTCGGAGGGTGCTTTCGGTAGGACGGAGCACACGTCCGTTCAGGCTTGTCCGGGGTGCCGGCCTGCCCGCAGACTCGTCGTCATCCACTCTCCGACGTCCGTGTCGGCATCCGCTCCCGGGTGTCGGCGCGTTCGTCGTGCTGTCCCGTCGCGGGACGGGTGCGGGCGGGGGTGGGGACCGGAGGGGGATCGATGGATCAGGACATCGTCATGCGGGCGAGGGTCCAGTTGCTGAGTGCCAACCAGCGGGTGGTGCGAGGCACCGAGGGGTTGCGGATCTACCGTCTGCTGACGCGGGTCGAGCCGGAGGTGTACGGGTCGAAGCTGGCGTACGTCCTGGTGGAGGCCAGCTTCTCGGAGCTGGTGCGCAACCTGCCCGAGCAGCGGCTGGCGCTGTTGGAGGAGGCGGTGACGGTGGCATCGGCCCTGGATGCGGGGAACCCCTATCGGGCCAGGGTCCTGGCCAAGGCACTTGCCGCCAGGCGGGAACTCGCAGTGCGGCAGGCACAGGAGATGTGAGACGGACGGTGCGGTTCTGAACGGGCCGCCGCCGCGTCGAAGGGCCGCACGGGTGAGGTGCGGCCCTTCGAGGTCCCCGACGTCAGTTCACGCCAGGTCCGGACAGGGGCTTCCTCCGGCGGTCGTGATCCCCTGTCACGCCAGGGCGAATTTCTGGGCCGCGGCGCTGTTGCAGTCCCAGATCTGGAGGCGTGTGCCGTTCGCGGTGGCACCCGACGGCGAGTCGATGCACCGGCCGGTGGTCGGGTTGGATATCGAACCGTCGGCGTTGGCCACCCAGTTCTGGTAACCGCCGCCGTTGCAGTTGGCCAGCTGGAGCTTGGTGCCGGCCGCGTTCACCCCGCCCGCGATGTCCAGGCACTTGCCCAGGGTGCGCAGGGTCTGGCCGCTCCAGGTCCACTTCTGGTCGAGGGAGGTGGCCTGCTGGCAGTCCCACAGCTGGACCGCGGTGCCGTCGCCGCCGGTGTCGTCACCCGCCACGTCCACGCATTTGCCGCCCGGTCCGTAGATCGGGGTTCCGATGGCGAACTGCTGGGCGCCGGAGCCGTTGCAGTCCCAGATCTGGAGGCGTGTGCCGTTCGCGGTGGCTCCCGACGGCGAGTCGACGCACCGGCCGCTCGTCGGGTTCCGCAGCGTGCCGTCGGACTGCCGCACCCATGACTGGTACCCGCCGCTGTTGCACGTGGCGAGCTGCAACTTGGTACCCGCGGCGCTGTTGCCGCCGGCGATGTCCAGGCATTTGCCGAGGGTCTGCAGGGTCTGGCCGCTCCAGGTCCAGTGCTGGTCCTTGGCCGCCGACTGGCAGTCCCACAGCTGCACCGCGGTCCCGTCGCCGCCGGTGTCGTCACCGGCCACATCGACACACTTGCCGCCCGGTCCGGTGATCGTCTGGCCGGTCACCGAACCGCCGCCGCCTCCGGAGCCGGGTGCCTTGTTGTAGACGGCCACCGAGTCGATGACCAGTTTGCCTCCGGAGACCGTGGACGCGTTCGGGCCGCCGCCGAAGGCGTCCGGGAAGCCGCCGCCGATCGCCAGGTCGTAGATGATGAAGAAGGGGTGGTCGACCGCGTCGGACCAGGTCGTCGCGTCCACCTGGTTGGCGTTGACGGTGAAGAAGTTGTTCCCGTCGAGGTAGAACCGGATCTGCTCCGGCGACACCGAGCGGTCGATCTCCGCCGCGTAGTCGTGGAAGCCGGTCTGGCAACCCGAACAGGCCCGTTCGCCCGAGCCGATGCCGGTCGACTCGTTGCACGGGCCGCCCGGGTTCACGCCGCAGTGCAGGGTGCTGAAGACGGAGCTGCGGCCGTTGATGTCCTCCATGATGTCGACCTCGCCGGACTTCGGCCAGGTCACACCGTCGCGCAGCGGTGCGCCGAGCATCCAGAACGCCGGCCAGTAGCCCGCGCCGTTGGCGGTGGTGACGTTGGGCTGCTGGAGGACGGATTCGATGCGTACGACGCCGCCGGCCGGGGCGCCGAAGCCCGCCGACTGCGTCTCGACGCGTCCGGAGGTCCATCCGCTGCGGGCGTCGGAACCCGAGTGCAGGGCCTGGAGCACCAGATGACCCTGGCCGTCGTAGTAGACGTTCGAGGTGCTGTTGGTCATGGTCTCGATCTCACCGGTGCCGAAGTTGCTGCCCGGTCCGGTGTCGTACTTCCACAGGCTCTGGTCGATGCCGGTCCCGGACGCGCCGTTGAAGTCGTCGCTCCACGTGAGCGTGAAGCCCGACGGCGTCGGGGGCACCGCCGCCTGGGCGTTCGGCGTCAGGGTGAGGGTGGTCGCCACGGTCACGACAGCGACGGGAACCAGAGTCAGCGCTCTCTTCCACTTGCCGCGCCGTGACCTTGCAAAGGGAAGTTGCATTCGTCCGACCTCCGAAGAACAGACAGGCCCAGGGCAAGCGGCCGGCCTCGTCAACACACGTGATGGTTGGTGGTGTTGAGCTGTGTGAGGTTCTGCGCGGGGCAGACGCTATTGGACCAGACCAATACCGTCAAGGGTGGAGCCGAAGAGCTTCGGCCCGAACGTCGGCGTCGACTTGTGCCACCGTCCTGTCGCCGTACGCGAGGACGTCGTACTCGTCGTCCAGGCTGGCGAGTTGTTCGGTCAGGGGCAGTTCGTGACCGAAGCGCTGATGGATTCGGAAAGCCAGCTCGCGCGGCGTCATCTCGCCTGCCAGCATCCGGGCGGCAAGCGCCCGTGCGACTGCCTCCTGTCCGGCAAGACTGCCCACCGGGTGGAAGGTGAGGCCCAGTTCGTCGAGTACCTGGGGCAGGAGATCAGGGACGTCGTAGTCCGCTTCTGCGCGTGTGCACGCGGCCAGCATCCGCAGGGCGGGACTGTCGAGACCGGCGACGAGCGCATCGCAGGCACAGGTGACGACATCGGCTGCACGGACCTCGCCCATGCTCCAGAGCGCGGCATGGTCCTGCAGGGCCAGTGCCGCTGCTTGGGTCGTCATCACCCGTCCATGATCTTGCATGTGCCTCGCCATGGCGAACGGGGCACCCACACGCGGGGCCGACCGGCCCGGGTTCCTGCGCGCCTGCGGCCCGCCCCTGTGCATCCGGGGCGGGCCGCTGACGTGTGCGTGGTCGTGGAGGGGTGGTCGCCTTCGCGGCGAAAGGCTCCATGAGGCTTCAGCCGAACGATCGTCCTCATGGGCAATAGGTGAGGCCCGGGGACACTGTCCCCTCCACGACCACACCCTCCACAACACGGGCAGGCGGTCGGGCATTCCCGGTAGGCGACAACAGCCCCGCCTACCGCAGGGGGCGTCCGTCAAACAGTGCGGGTCCGCCCGCATCATGCGGACGGACCCGTGATCGAGCGCCGGGCAGGCCTTGCACCTGCATTTCCCCGCAGGAAGCGGGGCGTCTTTCCTTGGACCACCAACGCGTGGCCGGCACACCGGAGTTCGGTGACCAGCTCAAGATCCATCATAGCCCATCGCCCGAGTGACGTCCGCTGCGCCTACCGCGCGGGGCGGTTCAGGCGGAAGCGGGGGTGGGGTGCGGTACGGCCGGTGGCCAGGTCCGCCGCCAGTGCGCCGATGAGCGGGGTGAACTTGGCGCCGTGACCGGAGCACGGGGAGACGACGACGAACGGCCCGTGCCGGTCCAGGACGAAGTCCTCGTCGGGCGTGCTGGTGTAGAGACAGGTGGCCTCGGCCACCGGGTCCGGGTCGAGGCCGGGCAGCCAATCGCCGACGAAGCCGCTCACCCTGCTCCGGGACGACGCGTCGACGATCCCGCTGCGGGTACGGGCGGTGGTGGGCGTGCCCCGGTCGTGCTCGGCGACCTTCACCGCGGGAAACAGACCTCCGTCGATCCCGGACGGCAGCCCGTAGAGCTGTAGCTCCCCGTCCCAGACCAGGGTGGGCCACTGGACCTCGGGATCGCGCTGGCGGAAGTGGAAGACCTGCTGCTGGGTCACCCGCAACGAGGGCAGGGGGACGGGTAGTCGGAGCTCGGGCAGCCAGGCTCCGGCGGCGATCACCACCGTGTCGGCGACGATCTCCCGGTCCTCGCCCACCCGTAGCAGCACCCGCCCGTCGGCCTGGGTGTCGATGCCGGTGACCCGGGCGCCGAGAACCACCTCAGCGCCGTGCTCCGCCACCCTCCGCACGCACGCCCGGACGGTGGCGTCCGCGTCGACCACACCGGCGTCCGGGTGGTACAGCACCGGTCCCGTGACACGGATGTGCGGCCAGCGTTCCGCCGCGGCTTGCGCGCCGAGGAGTTCATGGGGGACCCCGGCCGCGTCGAGCAGCGCGGCCATCGCCTGCGGGTCCCGGCGCTCGCCCATGTCCAGGCCCCCGGTCTTGCGCAGCAGGCCGGTGGAACTGTCGTCCTCCAGTACCCGCCACTCCTCCTCGGCCTGCCCGGTCAGCTGGATGTAGAAGGGGTCGCCGTACGCCCGTCGGAAGATCCGTGAGCTGCCGTGCGAGCTGCCGTGCCGGTGCCCGATGTCGTACGCCTCGACCAGGGTGACCTCATGGCCACGGCGCGCCAACTGCCAGGCGGTGGCCGCACCCATGAGGCCGGCGCCGACGACGGTGATCACAGTCCCTCCCCAGGAACCCGGTTGGTACCCGCTAGCGGGACGCGGACCATGGCCGCGGACTCGATGGTAGATGCAACCGGATCTTCCGGTTGCAGGGGCGTCGGCAGCCGACAACCACCCCGCCGTCGAGTTCGGCGTCCCCGTCGTGAGGGCTCCAAGCCACCCCTCCTCGTTGAGGCTTCACATTTCGTTACGGTTTCATCACCTCGACTTCATGAGTCTTACATCTTTCTCACCTTCCCCGTTACGGTCATGCCTCCACGAACGTCTCAGGGGGACGCATGTCGTACAACCAACCGCCGCCGCCGGACTCTTCGGGCTGGGGCCAGGTGCCGCCACCGCCTCCGTTCCCGCCCCAGCCGGCCGGCGGCCCGAAGTGGGCGCGCAAGAGGGTCGTCATTCCCGCGGCCGTGCTCATCCTCTTCCTGGGTGTGGGGATCGGTTCCTCCGGCAGTGACCAGAAGACGGCCGCTGACGCCAAGCCGGCACCGCGCGTCACCGTCACCGAAACCGCCAAGGGCGAGGCCGAGCCGGCTCCGACAGTGACCGTCACGAAGACCGCGAAGGCCAAGGTGGCCAAGGCGACACCGAAGAAGACGAAGGACACGACGGCGACGGCGGCCGACCAGGTGGTGTTCAAGGTGTGGGGCAGCGCCCCGGCCGGCACGGACATCACCTACGGCAGTGACACCGACAACCTGCAGGGTTCCGGCCTGCCGATGACGAAGACCCTGAAGCTCACCGACGACGCCATGTACTTCCAGGTGACCGCGCAGCTTCAGGGCGGCGGCGACATCCACTGCTCCGTGACCGTGGAGGGGCAGACGAAGAAGGGGCACGCGGCCGGCGGATACAACATCTGCTCCGCACAGCTCAGCAGCGACTTCCTCGGCGGCTGGAACTAGACGCAGGCAGAACGAGCCCTCACTCGCGCCGCCGGAGCGGCGCGAAGCGGCGCGGTGAGCGCTCGTTCGTGTGACGACCCGGCGGCACGGCCTCACGTTTTTCCACGTGTGCTCTACCGTGTCCGCCTGAACAGGTACTACTCAGGGGGAATCAGTGCAATCCCGCGCAATCAGTGCCACCTTGCTGTGTGTGGCAGCCATCAGTGTCACCGCCTGCGAACCGGCCGACACCAACAGCTCGGGAAAGAACCCCGTCGCGACGACCGCACCGGCCAGGACGACCAGCAGTCCCGCCAACGACCCCAGCGACCCCAGCGACCCCAAGGACGCCGGTGTCGTCAGCAAGGCGGTGCTGAACTTCGTCGGCATGGGGCTCCAGTCGGCGCAGGACACCGCCCAGCAGAACGGCTTCTACGTCCTCAAGTCCCATGACGCGCTCGGCCGGGACCGGATGCAGGCGTTCGACCGCAACTGGAAGGTGTGTTCCCAGAACATCGCCGCGGGCAGGACCGTGCCTACGGACACCACCCTGGATTTCGGGACGGTGAAGCTTGAAGAGACCTGCCCGGCGAAGGACGAGAAGCCCCCGTCCGCGGAGGGCGGAAAGCTTCCCGACTTCAAGGGGAAGTCGGTGAAGGCCGCGCGCGCAGCCCTCGATCCGAGCACGTCCTTCAGCGTGAAGGACGCCTCGCCAGAGGCGCGATGGGTGCTCGTCGAGTCCAACTGGGAGGTCTGCACCCAGTCCCCCCAGGCAGGCACCGCGATCAACGGGCAGCCGGTGTCGGTCACCGCGGTGAAGTTCGGCGAGACCTGCCCTTAGCCGCCCCGAAGCGCCCCGCGCGCCGCGGCGGGCGGGGCGCTGATGGTCAGGCTGCCGGTGCGAAGGCCTTGATGGCGTCGACGAGGTCGGCCGGGACTTCCAGCGGGATCAGGTGACCGGTGTGCGGGATCACCACGAAGTCGGCCTGGGGAAGATACGGCACCAGGTTGCGACGGAGCACATCGGCCGGCTCGACCTGGTCGCTCTCTCCGGCGATCACGAGGGCGGGAACGCTGACCATGCGCGTGTGCTCGGTGATGTCCTGCGCGATGCCGCGCAGCGGCCACTCGGTGCGGGCGGCCTCGGCGACGGTCCGCGAGTCGGCCACGATCTGCGCCTTGACCGACGCGGGCAGCTCGGTCGCGGTGAGGATGTGGTCCCGGGCCCCGGCGACGGACTCGGGAGAGTCGTAGGCGTGGGAAAGAGCTTCCCGGTACTCGTCGGTGATCTGTGCGGCGGGCTTCGCCGGACCGGAGCCGACCAGGACGATGCCGCGCAGGCCGGCGGGCCTGGTGGCCGCGACCAGCTGCGCGACCTTGCCGCCCATCGAGTGCCCCACCAGGACTTATTGGGTGACCCCCGCGTCGGCCAGCACGGCAAGCGTGTCGTCGGCGAGCTGACCGAGCGTGTAGGGGCCGGGCAGACCGCTCGACCGGCTCCACCCACGGAAGTCGACCGTGAGCGTGTCACGGTCCGCGAGGCGGTCGACGACGAGGTCCCAGGTCCGGGCGGAACCACCCCAGTAGTGCAGGAACACCAGGGTCGGGCCGGCCCCGGGCCGGTGGTCGTAAGCGGGCAGCTGCGTCTGCTGCGTCGTGTTCACGGTGAGCTCTTCCGGTCGTGTGCTGGGCGATCGCCCCTTGTCTCCAGTGAACTCGCCGGGCCCGTTCGAGGCATCGGCGCGACTGGTCGCCGGATGGTGAAAAATGGACTCGTGCGTGTGATCCGGCAGATGACCTACCAGCCCCCGGGGCACCGCGCCGCCGCGGTCGAGACGATGACGTTCGAGCGCCTCCGTGAGCTGAACGACGGCGGGACGCAGCGCGCCGACTTCCATGTCCTCGCCGTCGTCGACGCCGGGCGCGGCACGGTCACGGTGGACTTCCTCCGCCACCCGCTCGAGGAGCGGTCCGCGGTGTGGATTCCACCCGGCGCCGTTCACCGGTGGGACGACATCGCCGGTGTGGCCGGCCACCTGGTGCTGTTCGTGCCGACCGCGCCGGTCACGCACGCCACCCGTGAGCTCGTCGCGTCCCCGGACCTCGTCGCGCACTGGAGCGTCCCCGACACCGACTGGCCCTTCGTTCGAACGGCGCGCGACCATCTGGTCCTGGAGGCGTCCGCCCCGCCCGGGAACGCCCCGGCGGAGCTGCCCCGGATCCTGCTCTCCGCGCTCATCGCCCGGCTGCGGCCACCGCACGCCCAGGCAGGGTTCACACACCCGGTGTTCCCGTTGTTCCGCGCCAGTGTCGAGGCGCACTTCCGGGAGCATCATGCGGCCGGCTACTACGCCCGTACCTTGGGATACGCGCCCCGCACCCTGTCACGAGCGGTGCAGCAGGTCACCGGCCGCACCGCGAAGGCGTACATCGTCGACCGGATCGTCCTGGAGGCCAAACGGCTCCTTGCCCACGACGGCCTCACCGCGGCTCGCTGCGCCACCGCGCTCGGCTTCCCCGACGCCTCGAACTTCTCGGTGTTCTTCCGCAAGGCGACAGGCATGCGCCCGGGTGCGTGGCAGGCGGCGGTGACGGTAGCGTGATCGGCGTGACGGCTGACGGGGCGGCGGCGGCGGGTGAGGCCCTGGTCGGTGGCATGGTGAACGTGGGCGCGGTCTTCCGCCACGGTGCCCTGGTGGAACGCCCCGCGCCGCCCACCGCACGCGCCCTCCATGCCCATCTCCTCGCGCTCGCCGAGCACGGGTTCGACGGGGCTCCGAGGCCGGTCCGTCTGACGGCGGACGGCCGGGAGCAGCTGACCTTCGTACCGGGCGACGTCGCTCTCCCGCCGTTTCCGCGCTGGGTGATGTCCGAGAGCGCGCTGCGATCGGTGGGAGGACTGCTGCGGCGCCTGCACGATGCCGGCAGGGCTGTCGGCGTCGACCCGTCGGCCGAGTGGCCCCGAGCCCTCGCCGACCCGGAGGGCGGGACGATGCTGTGCCACAACGACGTGTGCCCGGAGAACGTCGTCTTCCGCGACGGCCGTGCCGTGGCGCTGATCGATTTCGATCTGGCGGCTCCCGGCCGCGCGGTGTGGGACGTCGCCATGACCGCCCGCTACTGGGTTCCCATGCTCGATCCCACGTCCGCGGCGGTTCGCCATCCAGCGGGGCTGGATGCCCGGGCACGGCTGCGGATCCTCGCCGACGGTTACGGCCTTTCCCCGCGGGAGCGCGCTGAACTGCCCGGCGTCGTCGAACAGGCCACCGCGTCCTGCCGGGCCTTCGTAGCCGACCGGGTGGCCGAGGGTGACCCCGGCTACGTCCGGGCGCTGTCCGAGGGCGGTGGCTGGCAGCGCTGGGACCGTATCCAGGAGTGGCTGGCGGTCCATCGCGGGTCGTTCACGGCTGCCCTGTTGAGCTGAGGGGCTACGTCAAAGGCGCCTCGTCGGCCGAGGGGTCGGGCTTCTCCTCGGGGGTGGGCTCGGTGCCGGTGACGATGTGGTGGATCGTGTCCAGCGGGAGCTTCGGCGAACCGTCGGGGTAGAGGAGGCCGTTGGTCTCCTGGGCGGTGTCCATGAACTGCGTGTAGCAGAAACCCGCGACGATCGGGCTGGTGTGCAGGACCTTGAAGATGTCGCCGAGCAGGGCGGCGTACTGGGTGTCGGAGCTGGTGCGGGTGTAGGAGAACTCGTCCTCCTCGGCGCCCACGGACAGCCCGCCGAACTCGGTGACCATGAGCGGGGCTTCACCGGCACGGTAGCGCTCCGTCTGCCGTGCGGTGAGGGCGACGACGCGTCCGGCCGGGCCCGGTGAGGCGAGCAACGCCTCGAACCCGTCGGTGTCTCCGTAGCGGCGGGTGAGCAGTTCGGGGTCGGAGGAGTAGTCGTGCACACCCATGATGTCGCTGTCGGTGTGCTCCCAGCCCTCGTTGGACATGACCGGACGGGTCGGGTCCAGCGCGCGGGTCAGGTTGGCGAGGGCGACCGTGTAGGCCTGCTGCGCGGGGGAGTTGGCGATGTCGGAGCAGCCCCAGCTCTCGTTGACCGGCACCCAGGTGACGATCGAGGGGTGGCTGCGGTCGCGCCGGACCAGGTCCAGCCATTCGCGGGTGAGCAGTTCGACGGCCTCGGTGCCGTACTCGTACGCGGCGCCGGTCTCGCCCCACACCAGCAGGCCCAGCCGGTCGGCCCAGTACAGGAAGCGGGGGTCCTCGGCCTTCTGGTGGATGCGGACCGCGTTGAAGCCCATCGCCTTGATCAGCTCGACCTCGCGGCGCAGTTCGGCGGTGCCGGAGTTCGCGATCAGGGTGTCGGGCCGGTAGCCCTGGTTGAGTACCGAACGTACGTAGTAGGGGCGGTCGTTGAGGAGGAAGGCGCCACGGCCGACGCCGGCGCTGCGCAGGCCGACGTAGCTGTCGACGGTGTCGAGCACCTCGGAGGTGGCCGCGTCGCGGACGGTCACCCGCGCGTCGATCAGGGTGGGCCGCTCGGGGCTCCACAGCAGGTCCTCGCGGTCGATGCCGTTGCGCAGGGCGGGGACGACGAGGTCGACGCGGCTGCGCGGGGTGCGGACCGAGGTGACGGACTCGGCGAGGGTCTTGCCGTCGTGGGTCAGGACGATCTCCACGGTCACCGGGGCGGCCGGCACCGAGGCCAGGGTGATCTCGGCCTCGACGCCCCGCGCCGGGTCGGGGATCCAGGCCAGGTCGGTGAGGTGCTGGGCGGCGACGGTCTCGGTCCACACGGTCT
Source organism: Streptomyces arenae (assembly GCF_022343545.1). Classification (NCBI taxonomy): domain Bacteria; kingdom Bacillati; phylum Actinomycetota; class Actinomycetes; order Kitasatosporales; family Streptomycetaceae; genus Streptomyces; species Streptomyces arenae. The sequence goes on along the minus strand of NZ_JAKQYH010000004.1, from coordinate 34,702 downwards.
GCCAGATGCCGGTGGTCCGCTCGTACCAGACCGCGTGCGGCCGGTCCTGCCAGTCCTGCTTGCCGCGCGGCTGTGCCAGGTCGGCCGGGTCGTCCTCGGCGCGTACGACGAGCACGTGCTCGTCGGCGCCGGGGCGCAGCGCGTCGGTCACGTCGGCGGTGAACGGCGTCTGGCCGCCGACGTGTTCGGCGACCAGCCGGCCGTCCAGCCAGACCCTGGCCCGGTGGTCGACGGCTCCGAAGTGCACCAGTGCCCGCTCGCCGCCGCTGACGGCGAGGACCTCGTGGGGTATCCGGCGGCGGTACCAGACCACCGCGTGCGCGGCGGTCTCGCCGATGCCGGAGGCGGGGGCCTCGGGTGGGAACGGGACGGTGATCTCCCGGTCGAACGGGCCCGTCGTCCCCTCGGAGAACCACTGCTCGCGCTCGCCCTCGCGGGCGTCGTCGTAGCCGAACTCCCAGACGCCGTCGAGGCTGTGCCACCGTTCCCGGCGCAGGATCGGCCTCGGATACGTCCCGTCCTGCTCGCTCGCCCTCACGGATCCTCCTCCTGCCCTTTTCCGGAATTCCCGGCATGGGCGTTTACGGGTTCGAAGCCCTGCCATCATGAGTGATCTTTTGCATCGATGCAAGACTCGGGTGAGGTACGAGGATGAGGTCGCCGCTCACCGGTGCGGCAGACTCTGAGGGCCGTCGGGCGCCCGACGGAGGTCACCCGGCGGGCGCCGGTGGCGGCAGGACGGGAAGGAGGCCCCCAGTGGCCAGAGTGCGGATGCGGGACGTGGCCGAGCACGCCGGGGTGTCGGTGCGGACGGTGTCGAACGTGGTCAGCGGCTATCCGCACGTCAGCCCGGACACCCGCGCCAGGGTGCAGCGCTCGCTCGACGAGTTGGGCTACCGCATGGACTACCTGGCCCGCGGCCTGCGTTCGGGCCGCACCGGTTTCATCGCGCTGGCGGTGCCGTTCGTCGCCGAGCCCTACTTCGCCGAACTGGCCCAGGCCGTCATCCGGGCCGCGGGACGGCGCGGCATCACGGTGCTCGTCGAGTCGACCGCGGGCGACAGCGAGGTGGAGCGGCGGATCATCGAGGGCGGTCTGACCAACGTCGCCGACGGCGTGCTGCTGAGCGCCCTGACCCTGCCGGCGGCCGACGTCGCCGCCAAGAAGCCGGACTTTCCGCTGGTCATGCTGGGCGAGCACAGTGTCGGTGACCAGTTCCCGCGGGTCGGCATCGACAACGTCGCGGCCGCCCGCACCGCCGTCGAGCACCTGCTGGAGCAGGGCTGCCGCCGGATCGTCGCGCTCGGCCGCAACGGCAGCGAGAACGGCCGCCAGCGCACCGAGGGGTACGAGCAGGCGATGTCGGCGGCCCGGGTGCGGCGGGTGAACTGGCTGGTCGTACCGGTCGAGGACTGGACCAGGGACCAGGGCCACGAGGCCGTGCGGGAGCTCCTGGAGGGCGACGGCCCGCTGCCGGACGCCGTCTTCGCCTTCAACGACGCGCTCGCCGTCGGTGCGCTCCGGGCCCTGGACGCCTCAGGGGTGCGGGTGCCCGAGGACGTGGCCGTCGTCGGCATCGACGCCATCCAGGAGTCCGCCTACACCCATCCGCCGCTCACCTCGGTCGCCCCCGACCTCGACGCGATCGCCGAGCGCTCACTGGCCCTGCTGGAGGAGCAGATGCAGGCTCCGGGAGACACCGGCAGGACCGCGCCCGGAGAGGACACGCAGGCGGGAGTGGTCCTGGCGGCACCCCAGGAGGCCACGCCGTACCGGCTGATCGTCCGGGAGTCCTCGCGCCGCGGGCCCGCCCAGGAGTGACCGGGGGGCCCGGCAGCACCCCGGGGACTTCTTCCGAACGATCTATTGCATCGTTGCAAAACGTGTGCGAGGGTCTGCGCCATCGAGTTCACATCGAATTAACGAGGTGAATAACCCCATGAGCGGAGCGATGGCGCGCCGGCGGTTTCTTGCCCTCAGCGGTGGCCTTGCCCTGACCGGAGGGCTCGCGGCGTGCTCCTCCCCGCTCGCGTCCGGCCTGACGGGCTCACAGCCGGACACGGCGGATGTCATCTTCTGGAACCTCTTCACCGGCGGTGACGGCGCCAACATGGTGCTGATGGAGAAGGCGTTCCAGAAGGCCGACCCGGGAACGACCGTCGAGGCGACCGTCCTCGGCTGGGGCAATCCGTACTACACGAAGCTGGCACTGGCCACGGCGAGCGGCACCCCGCCGGACGTCGGTATCACCCACCTCTCCCGGCTCCCGCTGCTGGCCGCCTCCGGCCTGCTCCAGCCGGTGAAGGGCACTCCCCTCGGGGAACTGGGTGTCACCGAGGACAAGTTCACCCCGGCGGCCTGGAAGAAGGCCACCGTGGACGGCACGGTGTACGCGGTCCCGCTGGACACCCACCCCTTCGTCCTCTATTACAACGTGGACATCGCCCGCAAGGCGGGCCTGCTGAACTCCGCCGGCGACGGACTCGTGCCCCTCAAGGGCAAGGAGGACTTCGTCACCGCGGTGAAGACGATGAAGGACGCGGGCGGCGCCCAGTACGGCGCGGTCATGTCCATCACCGCCGACCCGTCCACCGCCTGGCGCTTCTTCAGCATGGTCTACTCCGGCCTGGCCGGACCGATCGTCACCGACTCCGGCACGAAGATCGTCATCGATGACGAGGCGATGCGGGAGACGGTCGCCTTCATGCAGAGCCTCACCGGTCCGGACCTGATGCCGAAGAACCTCACCGGCGCCGGCGCCAACGCCCTCTTCAGCACGGGCAAGGCCGGCTTCCTCTTCGACGGCGAGTGGCAGATCCCGTCGTACCGCGGGGTCAAGGGCCTGAAGTTCGACGTCGTGCCGTTCCCGGCGCTGCTCGGTCCGAAGCCCGTCGCGTACGCCGACTCGCACGCGCTGATCCTGCCGCGCAACGACCGCGGCGACGAGACCCGTACACGCAACGCCTCGAAGTTCGTCAAGAGCCTCCTCGACAGCAGCGCGGTGTGGGCCGAGGGCGGGCACATCCCGGCCTGGCTGCCGACCCAGAGGAGCAAGGCGTTCCTCGACCTGTCGCCGCAGCGCAACTACGTCGACGCCGCCTTCAACGCCCAGTACGACCCGGTCGCCTGGTACACCGGCGCCGGCTCGGACTTCCAGGGCGTCATCGGCGGCACGGTCATCGAGGCCCTCGCCGGGCGGATCACGCCCAAGGGCATGGCGGGCGCGATGCGCTCCGCGCTGAAGCGGTACACCACGTCCCGACCGCCGGTCACGATGAAGTAGGAGACAGACACCATGACGACCGTCGTCTCGACGCGACCGGCACCCGCCGCATCCCCCACGGCCCACGCCGCCGACCGGCCCGCCCCTTCCGAACGCCGGGCGGGCAGGCTGCTCACCGCCCCCTTCCTCGTCGTCTACCTGCTGTTCCTGGCCGGCCCGCTGCTCGTCGGCGTGGTGCTGAGCTTCTTCAACACCACCACCGTCAAAAGCGGCCTCGGGGACTTCGTCGGCCTGTCGAACTACCAGGAGGTGCTCGGCGACTCGCTCTTCTGGCAGAGCATGTGGCACTCGGTGCTCTTCACCCTGCTGACCACGCCCCCGCTGGTGGTCCTCGCGCTGGGCGTCGCCATCCTCGCCTCGCGCATCCGCCGCGGCCGGCTCTTCTACCGCATCGCCTTCTTCGTACCGTACGTCGTGCCGTCCTCCGTGGTCACCCTGGTGTTCCTGTGGATGTACACCCCTCAGATCGGCCTCCTGCCGAAGGTGTTCGACGCCGTCGGACTGCCGGTCCCCGACTTCATCGGCAGCACCTCCGGGGGCTGGACCGCCGTCGTGCTGATGACCGTGTGGTGGACGTTCGGCTTCAACTTCGTCCTCTACACCGCGGCGATCCAGGACGTGCCCGCGGACGTGTACGAAGCGGCGGCGATCGACGGGGCGAGCCCCTGGCAGCAGATCCGCCACATCACGGTGCCGCTGCTCGGCCGGACCACCAGCCTGGTGCTGATCCTCCAGATCCTCGCCTCCCTGAAGGTGTTCGACCAGATCTACCAGCTGCTCGGCGGCGGACCCAACCAGTCCACCCGCCCGGTCATCGAGTACATCTACGACACCGGCTTCACCGCCTACCGAGGTGGCTACGGCGCTGCCGCCACCATGGTGTATTTCGTCATCATCGTCGCGATCTCGGCGGCCTGGTACGGGCTGCGGCGCCGCCGCGCGACCGGCAGCGCGGCCTGAGCGGAGGACCCATGACCACCATCACCCAGCCGCGGCCCGCCGAAGCGAAGGGCGCGGTCAACGGCGCCACGCTCTTCAACCGGCTCTGCGCCGTGTGCCTGACCCTGTTCGCACTGATCTGGCTGGTGCCCTTCGTCTGGGCACTGATCACCTCGCTGCGCGACGACGCCGCCATCACCCAGAGCCCCACGTCGGTCTTCGACGGCGGCTGGTCGCTGAAGGCGTACTCGACCGCTTGGGACAACCACCCGATCGGCACCTGGTACCTCAACAGCCTGGTGATCTCGGTACTCGCCGTGATCTTCACGGTGGCCTTCTGCTCGATGGCCGGATTCGCGCTGGCCTTCCTGCGCTTCCGCGGCCGGGGCCTGGTCATGGCCGTCGTCACGGCCGGCCTGATGCTGCCTACCGAGGCGCTGGTGCTGCCCCAGTTCATCGAGTACCGGTCCTTCCACCTGCTCGGCACGTTCTGGGCGCTGGTCCTGCCGTCGGTCGCGGCGCCGATCTCGGTGTTCGTCTTCCTCTCCTTCTTCCGCGGCATCCCCACGGCGCTGATCGAGGCGGCCCGTATCGACGGCGCGAGCTGGTGGCGGGTGTACGCCACCGTCTGCATGCCGATCTGCCGGCCGGCCGTGTCCACGGTCGCGATCCTCACCTTCATCAGCTCCTGGAACTCGTTCCTGTGGCCGCTGCTCGTCCTCAGCCAGACCAAGTCCCAGACCATCCCCGTGGGTCTCGCCTCCCTGGTGGACCCCACCAGCCCGCAGTACGCCGAGATCATGGCCTCCTCGGTGCTCGGCTTCATCCCGCTCATCGCGGTCTTCCTGGTCTTCCAGCGTCAGATCGTCCAGGGCATCGCCACCACCGGCATCAAGTAACGGCCCCGCCCCACGGCGGTGTCACGCCCCGAGCGCCGGGAGATCCGGCCGGGACGTGGCACCGCCGTGCCGGCGTTCGGCGGTGAGCCGCACGCCGGCCCGCCGACCGCCGGCCGCGTGAAAAACGTTTGTCGTTGTGCAAGCGGCCGGTAGGTGGGTACCTGCGTGCCACGGCCGCAGGCGGCGGGCGTCCGGCCGGTGCCGGAGCGTGGAAGGGGGCGAACGAGATGACGGTGGGCCAGGTGCAGGGTCCGCGGGCCTGTCGAGGCTTCGCCAGAATACTGGGGGGCCGTTACCGCCTCGACGCGCTGATCGGATCGGGCGGGGCGGCGAACGTCCACCGCGGATTCGACCTCCGGCTGCGCCGGGCCGTGGCGGTGAAGCTCTTCCGCGCCGGTACCGGTCTCGGCACCGAGGAGGACTTCCGCAGCGAGGCGACGATCCTGGCCCGGCTGGCGCATCCCGGACTGGTGACCGCCTACGACGCCGGGACCCATGACGGCGATGCCTACCTCGTCATGGAACTGATCGACGGCCCCACCCTGAGGACCCGGATCGCCGAGGGCCCCATGCCGTGCGAGGCCGTCGCCGCGCTCGGGGCGCACCTGGGCGACGCCCTGGCACACGCCCACGAGGCAGGCATCGTCCACCGGGACGTCAAACCGTCGAACATCATCCTCGACGCCTCCGGGCGGCCCCATCTGACGGACTTCGGGATCTCCCGCCTGCTGGACGCGACCACGCGTACCGCCACCGGCACCCTGACCGGCACGGCGGCCTATCTCTCCCCCGAACAGGTGCTGGGCCAGCCGGTCGGCCGCCCCGCCGACGTCTTCGCCCTCGGCCTGGTGCTCCTCGAAAGCCTCACCGGTCGCCTCGAATACGAGGGCGGCCCCCTCGAGTCCGCGATAGCGCGCCTGCACCGGCCACCGACCCTGCCCGATTTCCTGCCCGCCTCCTTCGCCGCCCTGCTGCGGGACATGACCGCCCAGGACCAGCAGACACGACCCACGGCACGCGACTGCGCCGAGGCCCTGAGGCAGCTCGCCGGTACGAGCACGGAGCCTGCCGCCTTCGTTCCCCGGCCCGTATCCGAGCCCCGGCCCATATTCGTTCCCCAGCCCGCGTCCGTCACCCAGCCCGCGTCCGTCACCCAGCCTGTCTCAGTCCCCCGGCCCGCGCCCAGTGTCCAGCCTGCCCCAGTGGCCCAGCCCGCGTCCGTTTCCCGGCCCGTGTCCGCCCGCGGCCGGCTGCGGGCACGGGGGTCGGCGGCCGTGCTGGTCGCGCTCGCCGCCGCCGGGCTCGTCGTCGGCGACGGCTTTCCGCACCACGAGACCACGACTGAAGCCGCCCCGTCCGTCACCGAGCCCACCACGTCGTCCAAGTCCGATGACACCGCCGCGCGTCACGACGGGGCCACGTCGCCCTCCCACAGCCCTTCCGCCGCCGCACACGCAGCCGGGAACTCCGTCCGGGCGCCCGGAGCGCGCACGCCCGCCGGCTCCGCCGAGCCCGCCCGTGACGACGTCTCTCCTCCCGGCGCCGGCGCGCAGAGCACGGCCGGCGAGGCCGGCAAGGGCAAGTCGGCGGCACACGGCGAACCGCCGGGTCAGGCGCGGAAGAACCGTCACGGCAAGAAGGCGGCGCACGCCAAGTAGGCGGCGCGTACCAAGTAGGCGCTCGTAACACGGGCGTGCGAACCTGTGCCGGTCGGGGCTCACGGTACGTCCGTGTGGTGTGAACAGCGGGGCCACTCCTACCCTCGATTGTCATGGACACCGCATATCATGATGGATCGTCATGAGCACCGCTCTCGACTCCCCCGCCGCCTCCTTACCCGAGCCCCCCTCCCCTTCCCCGGCCGCCGTCCGGCGTGGCTGGGAAGTGTGGAAGTCCCCCGCCGACCAGCCGCGCTGGGCGCGCCCGGCGCTCCTGGCCGTCGCCGCCCTGGCGGCCCTGCTCTACTCCTGGAACATCACCACCAGCGGGTACGCACCGTTCTACGCCGTCGCCGCCCGCAGCATGTCGCAGAGCTGGAAGGCGTTCTTCTACGGCGCGCTCGACCCGGGCGCCACCCTCACCATCGACAAGCTCGCCGGGTTCCTGTGGCCGCAGGCGCTCTCCGCCCGGCTCTTCGGCTTCCACGCCTGGGCGCTGACGCTCCCCCAGGTCGTCGAGGGCGTGGTCACGGTCCTCGTCACCTACCGGGTGGTTCGTCGCTGGTCGGGTCCCGTACCGGGCATCCTCGCGGCCGGCATCATGACGATCACCCCCGTGCTGGCGTCCATGTTCGGGCACTCGATGGAGGACGGCGCCCTCACCATGTGCCTGGTCCTGGCCGCCGACGCCGGTCAGCGGGCCGTGCTCGGCGCCCGGTTGCGGCCGCTGCTGGCCGCGGGCGCCTGGATCGGCCTGGGCTTCCAGGCCAAGATGCTGCAGGCCTGGGTGGTCCTGCCGGCTCTCGCCCTCGCCTACCTGCTCCTGGCCGCGGGCCCCCTGCGCCGCAGGACGGCCCACGTCCTGGCCGCCGGCGCCGTCACCCTCGCGGTCTCGCTCTCCTCGGTGCTGCTCCTGACCGTCACCCCTGCCTCCGACCGGCCGTACGTGGACGGCACCACCGACAACAGCGCCGTCACCATGGTGTTCGGCTACAACGGCTTCAACCGCTTCTCCGACGACCTGGTGGAGGGCTCGGTCGACCAGATGACCGGGATGGTGGGCACCGCGGGCTCCCCGCCGAACGCCGGCGACCCGGCGGTGGGGCAACCGGACGGGACCACACCGGTCGACGGTCCTGTCGGCAACGGCCCCTCCGGTGGCGGGCCCACGCCGGGCAAGCTGCTCGGCAGCCGCTTCGCACCCGAGGTGGGCTGGCTGTACCCGCTCGCGTTGCTGAGCCTGGTGCTCGGCCTGCGGTGGCGGCGCACCACCCCGCGCACCGACCGGATCCGCGGCGGATTCGTGCTGTGGGGGCTGTGGCTGACCTGTAGCGCCCTGGTGCTCAGCGCCATCGAGGTGCCGCACACCGCCTATGTGGCGATGCTGGCGCCGGCGCTGGCCGCCCTGTCCGCCACCGGGCTCGTGATGTTCTGGCGGGCGTACCGGGACGGCCGCAGGACCTGGGCACTGCCCGCCGCGGTGGGGGCGGAACTGGTGTGGAGCGCGTTCCTCTGCTTCCTCTACCCCGACTTCCTGCCCTGGCTGCCCTGGCTGCTCATCGCGCTGGGCGCAGGCGCGATCGCGGCTCTGACCATCGCCCACCGCGGACGCCTCCACCACGGGAGACTCGCCACCGTCGGCCTGGTGGCCGCGCTGGTCACCGTCCTGGCGGCGCCCACGGCCTGGTCGCTGTCGGTGCTCGACCCGCGGTACGCCGGAACCGCGATGGACGCCTCGGCCGGCCCGTTCGCCACGGGCGGCAGCGCGGTGCACAGGGCGGCGAACGTGGTGCACGGCGGCAACGCACCGCAGGGCACGGCCGCGGCCCGCGCCTCCCTCAACGACTCCGACACGCTCACGGCCTCCCAGCACCGTCTGCTCCGCTACACGCAACAGCACGGCGGGAAGGCGACGTTCGCCTTCGCCACCGACTCCGCCGTCATGTCCTGGAACTACATCCTGGCGTCCGGCGCGAAGATCCTGCCGATGGGCGGCTTCAGCGGTGGCGCACCCACTCCCACCGTGGCAGACGTCGAACGGCTCGTCGCCGAGGGGCGGTTGCGCTACGTGGTCCTCGCCGCCGACGGCTGGCAGGGGTTCGCGCAGACCCAGGGGACGGGGAACGCGGCCATCACCGGGGTGCGCTCCTGGGTGCGGACCGCCTGCACCGTCGTACCGGCCTTTGTATACGGCGGGAACAGCACGGACGCACAGGGCACCCTCTACCGGTGCGGCGGCTGACAGCAGGTGCGCGTCAGGCGTGCGGGCCGGATCGGCCGCACGCCTGAGGGCCCTGGGGTCCGGTCACTCGTCGTCCGGCTTGCGGCCTTCGATCTGCACACGTTCGTCCAGCAGCTGTGCGAAATCCGTCCAGATCTCGGCGTAGTGGCGGGCGAGACCCACCACCAGCGCTCCGCAGTGGCTCGGTACGGCGTCCATCAGTTCGTCCCACTCCCCCGCGGCGATCGCGTTCTGCCGCAGCAGCCGCAGCAATTGGCGCCCTCCCTCTTTGTGACGCAAGGAAGGATCTCGAAGTAACTTTTCGAGCACGTTTGCGGGATCCGCCGAAACGATGGGCGGGCGGCGGTCGGCCCGCGGTTTGGCGGTGGGTGCCGTCTCCTCCGAACTCTCGCTCGGGGAAGGGGATTTGACGCGTTCAGTGACCGGCGGCTGGCCGGTTTCCAGTCGTTTGCGGACGTCGCTGACCGTCGCGGGTGAGATACCGGCGAGCCGGGCCACTTCGCGCAGGGAGGCTTCCGGTCGTTCCGCGATGAGTTCGGCGGCCCGGCGTCTGCCGGCCACGCTGTTGAGCGGACGCACCTTGCCGTCCCTGCCGATCCGGGCACTCAGGTGCGGCACGCCCCCGGAACAGCGGCGGCGGATGGCCGCCACCGTCTTGGCTCCCAGCCCGGCCGCCCGGGCGATGGCCCGGTCCGACAGCTGCGGGTGCGAGGCGATGATCCGGGTCGCCGCGGCCCGGCGGTCGGCCAGGGAGAGCGGGAGACCGTGGGAGATGTTTGCTTCCACCGCGTACAGGAACGCATCCTCGGGAGTTCCGTCGAAGAACTCGACCTCGATCGTCTTCTGGCCCTTCACTCGTGCGGCCAGTAGTCGGTGCATTCCGTCGATCACCCGCATGGTGAGCCGGTGAACAAGAATCGGAGGCAGCGCGGTTTCTATTTCCGCGAGCCGGGCCACGTGTTCCTCGTCCTGTCCCAGTGCCCTAAGGGAATCGCCCGGGAGGAGCGAGACGACAGGAACAGCGAAAGCGCTTTTCCTGGGATTTATAGAATGTCTTGCCGGACCGATCAGCCCAGCCCTTTCATCGGACGTTGATTCCAGCGCACGAACCGACTGAACCAAAATAGCCACCCCGTTGGTTTTCTACCTGCACATACCTTTCGATCCGCGCAAGCGGACATGCTCCCGTTCTCACGCCAGAGCCCACCGGCCCCCGTCGCGCCGAAGATCACACGCGGGAACCGGTTGACCGAGGAGCGCGGGCCCCCTACACGCCTCACACCCCTCCTGGCACACCGTACGGTCGCCATCGTCGCTGTTCCACTTCGCACCTGTCGACCGGTAGAACAGGGAAAATCCATCTCGCCCAGGGCTTGACGAGGACCGGACCCTCACTCCACCGGCCGTTCGCCCCGAAATCCCCTGACCATATTCCGAAGCAGAATTTAGTGGAATTTCATATTCCCTTTCCTGATGGCCCGGCACGGCCCTCGACAGGCCAGAAGTCGCTCATACGGTGACGCGATGACTACGATCCGACGCAGGTTCTCCGGGCAAGGAGCCCGGATCTGTTGGGGGTCGGCGTGATCACTCGTCGTGCGGTGCGCTTCGACGGCTCGCGAGATTATGCATTCGTCCCGCCGGACGCGGGCGGTGTCTATCCAGGGGTGAATGGGATCCGGATATCGGACTCTTATGCGCGACCCGGTCTCCCGACGGAGTTCGAGGTCGCGAACGGTGAACGGGAGCCGGGCGCGTGAAGACCGTCGCGGTCGTCGGAACCGGCGCCATCGGCACGTCCGTGGCGCTCGCCCTGAGCCGACGGGGCCTGACCGTCCACCTCGAGGACGTGAGTGCCACGGCCGTCAGGACCGCGGAGGCCATGGGGGCGGGCTCGGTCGGCGCCCCGGCCGAACGCGTCGACCTCGCCGTGGTCGCCGTCCCGCCGGCGCACACCGGTCCGGTACTCGGAGAGCTGCAGCGCCGTGGGGTCGCCCACGCCTACACGGACGTGGCCGGCGTCAAGACGAGGCCGTACGACGACCTGCGGCAGGCGGGCGCCGATCCGTCCAGCTTCATCGGCGGCCACCCGCTCGCGGGCACCGAGCGCCTGGGCCCGCTCGCCGCACGGGCCGACGTGTTCGAGGACCGGCCGTGGATCCTGACCCCCACGGCACGCACCGAACAGTCGGTGCTGAACCGCGCGCTGGAACTCGTCTCCCTGTGCTCCGCGGTGCCCGTGATCATGGATCCGCTGGTGCACGACCGCACCGTGGCCCGCACCTCCCACGCGCCGCAGCTGATCTCCACGCTGATGGCCGCCACGCTGGTGGACGCCACGGAGTCCGACATCCGGGTCGCGGGGCAGGGGCTCAGGAACGTCACCGGCCCGGCGGGCGGCGACCCGGGGCTGTGGCGGGACGTCTTCACCGCCAACGCGGACGCCCTGGCCGACGTCCTCGACACCTACGCCGCCGGCCTCGGCCGGGCCGTCGGGGCGCTGCGGGCCCTCGGTCACACCGACGGCACGGTGCGCGAACGGGCGGAAGCGGAGCTGGACGGCCTGCTCCGGCTCGGCCACCGGGGGCGCGCCCGGGTGGCGGGAGCGGCATCGGGGGCGCCGGCCGAGGTCCGGCTCAGCGTCGCCGTGTCCGGTCGACCGGGCACCCTGGCCCGGCTGTTCGGCGCCGTCGGCGAACTGGGCGGCCGTGTCGAGGAGGTCCGGCTTGAGAGCGTCCAGGGCCCGCCGCACGGGAGCGTGTCGCTGTCCGTGCCACAGACCTCGGTGGCGGATCTCTCCCGGCTGCTGCGCGCCGGCGGCTGGGCCACGGAGGTGGTGACCCGGCCGGACGCGCCGCACCGCGCGACGCGTCCGGCGGGGCCCGGTGACCCCGTTGCCGTCGAGGTCTCCGCCGACGAGGCGGGATGACCCCGTCGGCGGGGTGTTCCAAGGTGTTCAGATGGCGCGCGGCGTCAGTTGAACACCGTTGTGTGCGACGTCAGTTGAACACCGGCCTGCGGGCGGTGAAGCGCCCCGCCTTGGCGATGACGTCGGGGCTGTAGAGCCGTAGCGCCTGGTGCAGCGCGAACTCCGCCATGTAGCCGCGGAAGGCGTCGGGCGACTCCTCCGCGAGGTTGAGCATCCGCCGGTTGGCGGTCACGGCCGGCCCCCGCAGCCGTTCGGCGCTGCGCTCCACCGCCGCGTCCAGGTCCTCGCTCTCGTGGACCTCGTCGAACACCAGCCGCCCCTCGGGCCCGGCCGCCCGGATGCGGCGTCCGTCCAGGATCACCTGGCGGGCCAGGCGCGGGCCCACGGCCCGGGTCAGCCGGAAGTTCGCGGCGCCTGGCACGATCCCTTCCTCCGCGGCGGGCAGGCTGAAGTAGGCGTCCGCGGCGGCGAGCACGTGGTCGAACATCAGCAGGATCTGGGCGCCGCCGCCGATCGCGAACGTGTCGACGGCGGCGATCCAGGGCTTTTCGACCGTACGCGACCAGGGGTTCGGCGGGTCCTCGGCGAGGACGCCCCGGAAGATCTTGTGGATGTAGCCGAGTTCGCGCCGGAGCAGGAAGTCCACCAGGGAGATCCCGCCCCCGTGCAGCGCCTTGAGGTTGATGCCGGCGCTGAAGACCCGCCGGCCCCGGTAGCGGGGGTGGGTCATCTCGCCGCCCCGCAGCACGCAGACCTCGACCCGCTCGTCCAGCAGGGCGAGATCGACGGCGGTCTCCATGTCGTCGATCTGCCGGTCGTCCTCCGCGTTCAGGCAGTCGACGCGGCACATGGTGAGGTGCGCCGCGCCGCCGACGCGTTCCAGGCGCACCGAGCCGAGGTCGGCCGTGCCCGTCCGGGCGTACTCAGGCAGCAGGCCCAGGGCGCGCGGGGTGGGGCGGAGCATGGCGTCGAGGAGGTGGGGTCCGGCGCCGGGAGCACGCAGGAGCGCGCGGAAGAAGACGCCCTGGTCGATCTCGTCGCCCTCCTTCTCCGCCTGGGGCCGGCCGCGCTCGGTCTCCAGACGCGCGGTGGTGGGCACCAGGCCGGGGAACACGGTCGCCGCGCTCGCGGCCAGTTCGGCCACCCTCAGGTGGCGGGTGCGGCCCCCGGTGAGCTCGTCGTGCACGGCGTCGGCGTGCGCGTCGAGGAAGGCGGCGCGCAGGATCCGGGTGGCGTTCTTCTGCCCCGCGGCGGCGTCCCGCTGTTCCGGTGACCGCTGCGACGGCTCAGGAAGGGACGCCAGGAGGTCCTCGGTGCGGGCGGCCGCCCCGGCGAGCGCGGTCCTCGCGGCCCCGAGGCCGGCGCGTACGGCGTCGAGGTCGTGGCCGGCGAGGGCACCGGCGTCGGTGACGGTCATGCCTCGGCACCGACGGCGGAGCGGCGCAGGACCCGGTCGCAGGCCGCGAGATGGACGCCGAGCGCCTCCTCGAAGCTCGTGGTGGACGCATCCAGCAGCAGCTGCCTCCGGATGGCGAGCTCGCTGCCGCCGACGGCGCCGGCCCGCTGCCGTGCGACGGCTTCGGCGGCCTCGGCGTCGTCCACGACCTCGTCGACGAGTTGCAGGGCCAGGGCGTCGGCCGCCTCGATGGGTGTGCCGAAGAGCACCGCCCGGCGGATCGCCGCGGTGCTCGCGCCGTGCCGGGCGAGCCGGAAGAGGGCCATGCCCGGCCAGGTCGCGCCGTCGTCCACGGGTACCACCAGGCGCGCCGACCGCGTCAGGACCCGGTAGTCGGTGGCCAGCAGGGTGTCCAGGGCGGCTCCCCCGCAGGCGCCGTCGGCCACCGCGACCGTGGCCGCGGGAAGCCGCTCCAGGCGGCGCAGCGCCTGCTCCCACTTGTTGACCAGCGCCACCGTCAGTCCCCGTGCCCACGGGCCGTCGGGCAGCCCGGAGACCCGGACGATCACCTTGGCGTGACCGGCCAGGTCCTCGGCCCGGTCGCAGGCCGCTGACACGGCGGCGATCGTCTCGGCCGACAGGGGCCGGCGTCCGTCGATTCCCAGGACGTGGTCCAGGGTCTCCGCGTCGGCGTCGCGCGTGCTCGCGCCCCCACTCATCTGATCCTCCGTCACCACTGCACCAGGGCAGTCTCGATGGTCGAACCGGGCCCCATGGTCATGAGAACGCCGTGGTCGCCGGGCCGGGCCGCCCGTTCCGTCAGCAGCCGCTCGTAGGAGAACAGGAACGAGCCGCTCGACAGGTTGCCGTAGTCCCGCAGCACGCCGATGGTGTGCCGTACGTCGTGGCGGGTCAGGCCCAGGTTGATCCGTACCGCGTCGATGACCTTCTTGCCGCCCGAGTGCACCAGCCAGTGCCGGACGTCGCTGCGGCGCAGGCCGGCGGCCCCGAGCAGGCGGTCGACGACCTGTTCGGCGTTGGCTCCGACGACGTAGGGCACGTTCGGGTCGAGGTAGAAGCTGAACTTGCCCTGGCTGTCGTCCCAGTCGTAGCGCATCGCGTCGATCGCGTCGCTGATGAGGTGACTGGCGAAGCCCAGGATGCGGGGGCTGCCGGGGTCGGGCGTGCCGGCGGGCGGGCCGTAGGCGGCGTCCGGCGGGTCGGCGACCAGCGCGATGGCGGCCGCGCCGTCGCCGAAGAGGCTGTTGACCACGGCGGTGCGCAGGGTGGAGTCGATGACGTACGCGGCCGAGCAGGCTTCGGCGCACAGCATCACGGCGACCTTGCCGGGGTTGGCGACGGCCCAGCTCGCCGTGGCGTTGAGGGCGTTGAGCCCGGCGTTGCAGCCCATGCCGACGACGTCGACGCGGCTGGCGCCGGAGCGGATGCCCATCTCGCGCATGAGGTGGGCGCTCAGGCCCGGGGTGAGGAAGCCGGTGGTGGTGACGCAGCACAGGTAGTCGATGTCCGCCAGCTCCAGGCCCGAGTCGGCCAGGCACGCCCGGACGGCCCTGGCGCCCATGTCGAGGGCGAGCCGCTTGTGCTTGGCGAGCAGTTGGCCCTGGGCCTCGGCCCGCGGTGTGCCGTCGGCGCCCCGGGGCGGCGTGGCGAGGAAGCGGCGCTCGATCGCGCTGTTGAGGAAGACGGAGCGGACCTTGGGGTCGGTGATGGCGAAGAGGTCGAGGAGTTCGGCCTGTGAGTACGACTGCTCACCGGTCGCGGTTCCGACGCCCGCGATCCTGGCGGCGCCGGAGGTGTTCTTCCCCGCCGGCGCGGGCGGTTCCAGGGTCGCTGTACCCGGAGAACTGGCGGCTCGGGTCATCGGAAGGTCCACCCCCACATTCGGGTCTTGCTGCGTCGGAGAAACTTCGGTACGAACACTTTTCGTCCTTCCAGGAGTCGGCCGGAGAGCCGGTCCGACAACAGTGGCGAGGGCCCACTATGACGCGGCGAAGGCAAAGCCATCAACCGGTCGCGGCCCGTGCGGACTTTCCCACGGAACGGCGCCATGGGACCTTGGGTGGATGCAGATGGACACCCCGCGCCTTCGGCTCCGTCATTTCACCCCCGCCGACGTCGAGGCTTTCGTCGCCTATCGTTCGGATCCGGAGGTGGCCCGTTATCAGGACTGGGAATTCCCGTTGTCCCTTGAATCGGCGCGCCGGCTGGTCCGCGCTTACTCCCGCAGCGATCCTGGCGCGCCGGGCTGGTTCCCGTACGCGATCGAGGTGAAGGCGGACGGCTGTGTGGTGGGCGACGTCGCGGTGCACCGCCGCCGGTCGGGCGAGGAGGCCGAGCTGGGCTTCAGCCTGGCCCGTGACCGGCAGGGACAGGGGTACGCGACCGAGGCGGTCCGCGGTGTCCTTGACACCCTGTTCGCCGGGGGGCTGCGCACGGCGGCGGCCGAATGCGACGTACGCAACGAGCGGTCCGTACGTCTGCTGGAGCGACTCGGATTCACGTGCACGGGGCAGCGCACGGTGTTCGCCCGGGCCGGCAGGGAACGCATCGGAATGCTGGTGTTCGCACTGCCCGCCGAACGCTGGAAGGCGCCCGAAGGGCAGTGAGAGAACCGGGGTGGTAAGCCGTGTGGGCAGCAGGCCGGTTAAGCCGTCTGCGCTTTCACGAAGTGGGTCAGCCGCTCGATTCCGTCGGCTATTTCCTGATGGGTGAGATAGCTGACGGAAAGCCGGATCTCGCGATCCCCGCCACCCTGTGGATAGAAGTACGACATGGGCGTCCAGATGACGCCGAACTCCTCCGCCGAGCGGGCGAGCGCCGCATTGTCGGCGCGGAACGGCACCTGGGCCGAGAGGAAGAAACCGCCGGCGGGTTCGTTCCAGCGCACGCCCAGCCGGGCGCGTTCGTCCTCCGGGAAGCCGCGCTCGAGTTCCCGGAGCGTGACCCGCATCGCGTCCCCGTAGTAGGCGGCGGCCCGGGTGTTGAGTTCGGAGGTGCGTCCGTCGGCGGACAGCAGCATGCCCGCCGCGACGGCCTGGCTCACCGGGGAGGTGTTCACGGTCACCATGCTCTTGATCTTGGTGAGTTCGTCGGCGAGCAGCCCGGTGCGTCCCGCGTCGTCGACGACGCTCTGGTCCGCGACGGCGAACCCGACCCGGGCCCCCGGGAACAGCGTCTTGGAGTAGGAGCCCAGGTGCACGACCCTGCGGTCCCGGTCCAGGGACTTGAGGGTCGGGAGCTGCCGGCCGGGGCTGACCATCCGGTACGGGGTGTCCTCCAGGATCAGCAGGTCCTCGCGGCGCGCGAGGTCGAGGAGTTCCCGCCGGACTCTCAGCGGCATGGTCCGGCCGGAGGGGTTGGAGTGGTCGGGGATGACGTAGAAGGCGCGGGGCCGCCGTCCGCGGGCCCGTTCGGTGCGCAGGGCCGCCTCCAGACGCGCAGGGTCGAATCCGTCGTCGTCCTCCTCCACCGCGGTCACCTCGACGTCCAGCAGCCGGGCGGCGCCGGTGATGCCGACGTAGCAGGGGCTGGAGACCAGCAGCGCGTCGTCGGGGCCCGAGATCAGGGCGCGGACCGCCAGGAACATCGCCTCCTGGCAGCCGACGGTGACCACGACCGCCTCCGGCCCCACGTCGATGTTCTCGTCCTTGCGCAGCGAGTCGGCGATCAGCTCGCGGATCTGTCCGCTCGTCGGGCCGTACTGGAAGAGCGCGGAGCGCACCTGCTCCGGTGAGGCGCCGCCCTCCTCGAGGTGGTCGAGGTAGCGGCGCAGGTACGTGAAGATGTCCTCGGTGCGGAAGAAGCCGTCGTAGGGGCGGCCCGGGGCGAAGGAGATCGCGTCGGGGTAGCGGTGGGTGATCTCGTTCAGGAAGTTCATGGTGTCCAGGACCGGGTCCCGCAGACTGCCGTGCAGTTCCGCCTTGCGCAGTCCGGAGCTCTCCGCACCGCTCCGTGCCGTGCGGAGCCGCACCTCGGCCGGGGAGGCCGCCGGGGTGGCCGCCGGAGTGGCGGCGCCCACCAGGCGGGGGCCCGCCTGGGCGACGGAGGCCGTCCCGGTGAGCGTCATCGCCTCGGTGAGTTCCTCGGCGAGGGTGTCCAGCACCCGCCCCACACCTGTCTCCCCGTGGACCGCCAGCCCGTGCAGGACGGGCCGTCCGAGGAGGGCCGCGTCGGCGCCCAGCGCCAGCGCGGCCAGCACGTCGTGGCCCCGGCGGACCCCGCCGTCGACGAGCACCGGGCAGGCGTGGTCCACAGCCGCGGCGACCTCGGGCAGGACGTCCAGGGTGGCGGGCGCTCCGTCCAGTTGGCGGCCGCCGTGGTTGGACACGACGATCCCGTCGACCCCCGCGGCCAGGGCCCGGCGCGCGTCGTCCGCGGTCAGGATGCCCTTGACCAGCACGGGGAGGGAGCTGACGGAACGCAGCCAGTCGACGGACGACCAGTCGAGGCCGTCGTCGAACGCGGTCAGCGCGTGGTCGGCGGGGGACGAGACGCGCTCGCCGGGCAGGTTGGCGGGCACGACGCCGGCCGGGAGTCGGAAGCCGTTGCGCAGGTCGCGCAGCCGCCGGCCGAGGCGAGGCGCGTCCACCGTGAGCACCAGCGCCTCGAAGCCCGCCCGTTCGGCGCGCTCCACCAGGGCCCGGGTCACCGCCCGGTCCCGGAAGCAGTACACCTGGAGCCACAGAGGTGCGGACGCGGTCTCGGCGATGTCCTCGAAGGTGCGCCCGGCGAAGGTGCTCACGACCAGGGGGACGCCGGCCCGGCCTGTCGCCCGGGCGGTGGCCACCTCCCCGGCCTCGTGGACCAGCGTGTGATAGGCGACGGGCGCGACGGCGAACGGCGCCGCCCAGTCGCGGCCCAGGATCCGCGCGCCGAGGTCCGGCCGGCCCGCGCCGGTCAGGACGCGGGGCCGGAGCCGCACCCGGTCGAACGCCTCGACGTTGGCCGCGAGGGTCCGTTCCTGTCCCGCGCCGCCCTCGATGAAGTCCCACGTCCCGGGGCTCAGCACGGCGCGGGCCAGCTCGGCGTACTCGGCCGGCGTGTAGGGACCCCCGCCGGAGCCCACGGCGTCCGGGGCGGCCACGGCGTCCGGGGTGTCGGCGGCTTCGGTGGCCTTAGCGACTCCGGTGGCGTTCGCGGCGTTCACCCGGCGGCCAGCCGATCGCGTTCCACGGCCTCGTACAGGGCACGGATGTTGGCGCTGCCGAATCCGCGCGAGCCCTGACGCTGTATCAACTCGTAGAAGAGGGTGTTGCGTTCGTAGGGGGAACGGCTGAACAGCTGCAGCAGGTATCCCCATTCGTCGCGGTCGGCGAGGATCTGCCCGGCGCGCAGCTCGGAGATCTCCTCCCGCATGTCCGCGAACCGCTCGGCCAGCAGGTCGTAGTACGTGCCGGGGGTGCTGAGGAACTCCACGCCCCGGTCGCGGAACTCGCCGACCGCCGGGATGATCTCGTCGACGAGGAAGGCCAGGTGCTGGACGCCGGGGCCGCCGTTGCGGTCCAGGAAGGCGTCGAGCTGTCCGGGGTCCTTGCCGGGGTCGGACGCGACGAGGGTGAAGGTGACGCGTCCGGTGCCGCTGCGCACGACGACGGAGTCCATCGCCTGTCCGCCGACGGCGACGTACTCCGAGGAGTAGCGCTCCATGCCGAACGCGGCACCGTAGAAGTCGGCGTACCGGCTGAGGCTGCCGCCCTCCACGCACACCGCGACGTGGTCGAGCAGGCGGATCCGCCCCGCGGGGCCGGGCGGCGCCTGCGGTGCGGGGACCCAGCGGCGTCCGGCGGGCCACCGGGCTCCGGCGGCGTCCGGGGCGTGGGCCACCAGGGTGTGGGTGACGTCCCCGAAGCCCGACACGACCGGGCTGCCGTACACCGGGTCCAGCGGTTCGGCCCCGGCGGCGACGGCGTCGGCGTAGGTGGCGTCCACGTCGTCGCAGGCCAGGGCGAGGTCGGCGATGCCGTCCCCGTGCTGGTCGAGGAACTTCCACGTTCCCCGGCCCGACGTGATGACGAGGTGGGTCTCACCCTGGCGCAGCAGGATGGAGCTCCGGTCGGCCTGCACGCAATCCGCGACGCGCGTGAAGTCCATGCCCTCGACGAAGTAGTCGACGGTGGACGGTGCGTCTTTCGTGTACAGCTCGACGTGCGCTATGTCGTGCGCCGTCATGGACGTACCTCCTGAGGGACCGGTGATCCGGGCTGTCGATCGGCTACCAGCGCCATTCCTGCTGGCCGTAGAGGTGGCCGGACTTGATGCCGCGGTCCTTGCACCAGCTCATGAACTCGTCGATCTGCTTGATCTGGTACGTGTCCTCGGTGTACGTCGTCGCCATGACGTGGCCCAGCCAGGGCTCCTCGCCCATGGCGTAGACGTACGCCTCCTTGGCGCCGAGTTCGACCATGATGTCGCCGGCCTGCGCGGCATTGGAACCGGACAGTTTGCGGGAGCTGCTCATCTTCTTGGTCACGGGCTTGGTCAGCAGCGCCTGGTAGAGCCAGGTGAGCGGGGCGCCGTCGCACTCCATGCCGAGGAAGGCGATGTCGGCGGTGCCGAGGTGCGCCTTCACGTGCCGGTACAGCAGCGGGTCGATACCGGAGGAGTCGGCGCCGACGAACACCTTCTTGCCGGCGAACTCGGCCCAGTACGTGGACTTTCCGCGGATGTCGAGGTCGCAGTGCTCGCCGAGGAAGGGGGTGGCGGTGACCTTGCCGCCCGGGAAGGCGACCTCGTCGAAGTCGTCGACCTCGATGACGGGGAAGCCCTGGTACTTCAGCATCAGCGCCATCGAGGGGTCGGCCAGGTTGCCGCGCGAGGCACGCGGCAGGACGACCGCGCCGACCCGGCCGCGCAGCTGGAGCAGCGTCTCCAGGACGATGTGGTCCTGATGGCCGTGGGTGATGAGTACCAGGTCGATGAAGTCGGGCAGGTCGTCGAGGGTGTAGCGGTCGCCGGCCGTGTTGTCGGCGCTGATGAACGGGTCGGTGACGATCGCCGCTTCGGGGGTCTGCAGGACCAGACAGGCGTGTCCGAAGTAGCGGATCCGGCCGCCGCTGTCGATGTGCCGGTCCGGGGAGAGGGCGGGCTGCTCGCTGAGCATCCCGGACAGCTGCTTCGTCTGGTCCTCGTCCAGCTCCAGGGCCTCGCGCAGGTGGGCCAGGGTGGTGGGGCGCACGCGGGTCCTGAACAGCTCCTCGAGGCCGGCGTGCCGGAACGGGATCGGCAGCTCCAGGACGTCCGGGGAGGGCAGCCGCGGGGTGCTGAGGATGAACGGACGCTCGATGCCGGTCTCGAAGGACAGCTGCACCGACTGGCGTGCCTCCTGGTAGACGCTGCTGCGGTAGGCCAGCGGCTCCAGGAACCGGATCTGCGCCTGGTTGTCGGTGTCGTAGGCCAGCTCGACCAGGCCGCCGAGCTCCGGGGGCAGCTTCGGGTAGAGCGGGGTGAGGTCGAAGCCGGTGGCGTTCGCCCGCAGCAGTTCCTGGCCCTCGGCGATCGCCTCGGCGAACCGCAGCATCTCCGCCCGTTCGCGCTTGATGGTGGCGAGCAGGTCGCGTACCTCGTCGGCGCGTTCCTCGGGGATGTTGATGAAGTAGCCGCCGCGCAGTTCGGGGTTGTGGCTGGCCGCGACGTGGACCTTCGGTGACTGCAGGTAGGACTCCAGCAGCGGGACCTGGAGGAAGGCCAGGTTCATCGCGGCCTGTACGGGGGCCAGGGTGTGCGGCCAGACGTAGAACCGGTCCACGAGCGGCTCGACGATGACCTTGGACCGCAGATACAGCTGCTCTTCAGCCATGTGCTTGCCGCCTCCAGGAGAAACCGATCGGACTTCGAGGAAATCAAGGAATCGAGGAATCGAGGAATCGAGGAAAACGTGATGTGGAACGACCACTGCAGAGAATCAGCAGATTCCCCGGAAAGACAACCGGGACTGACTCTGTTCAACTGCGGCGCCGGGCGGTGCGCGTGCGGAGAGCGGTCAGGCGCGATCCGTGCCGGCGATGACTTCTTCGAGGACCGCCATGGCGCTGGTGAGTTTCATACGGGCCTGTTTCCAGGCGATCGAGCGGGGTCCTTCGAGGACGGCTGCCGAGACCTCCTCGCCGCGGTGGGCCGGCAGGTCGTGCATGAACTTCGCGTCGGGCCAGCGGGCCATCAGCCGCTCGTCGACATGGAACGGCTGGAAGACCCGGCGCCAGTCGGGGTCCGGTTTGACCGTGCCGGTGGTCTGCCAGCGGGTGGTGTAGACGATGTGCACCTGGTCGGGGAGTTCGTCGAGGTCGTGGACCTGCCGGACGGTTCCGCCGGCCGTGGCCGCCTGCTTCGCGGCGTCGTCGAGGACCTGCGGGTCGAGTCCGTAGCCGGGTGGCGTGGCGAACGTGACGTCGCAGCCCGGCAGTCGGGAGAGCCCGTACGCGAGTGCGGACGCGGTGTTGTTCCCCTCCCCCACGTACAGCACCGTCAGACTTTCCAGGGTTCCGAATTCCACGAGCATGGTGCCCAGGTCGCAGATGCCCTGTGTCGGGTGTTCCTCGGTGGCCATCGCGTTGATGACGGGAAGGTCGCCGGCGCGGGATATCTCCCGCAGTTCCCGCAGCGGTCCGGCCGTGCGCGCGACGAGTCCGTCGAGCATGGATCCAAAGACACGTCCGGTGTCCTCGAGGGTTTCCCCAGTGGCCGTCTGGAGATCCTGGGGGCCGTACAGCAGGGGAAATCCGCCGAGTTTGACGGTGCCGGCGCTGAAGGCGGTTCTGGTGCGCGTCGACGTCTTGGTGAACAGCACCCCGACGACCTTGTCGCGGAGCGGACGCCCGTGCGCCGTCTCGTCGTGGAACAGTTCCCGGGACCGGGCGGCGAGGCGTTCCAGGTCCTGCCTGGTCAGGTCGGACAGCGTGAGCAGCCCGCGTTCCCTTGCGACCATGATTCTCCGCTCTCGAGGGGCTTCACCCGAACGGTTCGGCCGGGTCTCCCCCGGCGGGGGTGCCGGCGCCGCCGATCCGGGCCGCCGTGATGCCGTGGGCGGCCCGCCAGCCGGGGTGGTAGAGGGTGCTCAGGTACCGGTCCGCGCCGTCGGGGCACAGACAGACCAGTTCGTGCGTCTCCGGTTCCTCGCCGAACAGCCGCAGTGCGGCGGCGACGGTGGCTCCGGAGCTGCCGCCGACGCCGATGCCGGCGTGCTCGGACAGCCAGAGGCAGGCCGCGATCGCGTCGCTGACGTCGACGTACAGGGCCTGCGCCCGGTCGGCGGGCAGGAAGTACGACGGACAGCTCGCCCCGATCCCGGACAGCAGCCGCCTGCCGGGCGGTGCCCCGCCGAGGGCGGCGGAGCCGTGCACGTCGACACCGACCAGCTTCCAGGGGACGTCCGTCTCGTCGACGTACCGGGCCAGGCCCGCCAGGGTGCCGCCTGTCGAGACGGGCACCAGCAGGGTCGCGGGGCCGGGCACCTGCCGTCTGAGTTCGGGCGCCGTGGTCACGAAGTGGGCGCGGGGATTTGCTTCGCTGCGGTACTGGTTGGTCCACACGAGTCCGGGACGGGTGCGCAGTTGTTCCCGGACGTGCCGGATGCGGTTGAGAAGATAACCACCGGAGGAATCCGGTTCGTCGACGACCGTGACGCGCGCGCCCAGTTCACGCATGCGGTCCACGAAGAACGAGCTGGTGCGGGGATCGACGACGGCGTTGAAGGGAATTCCGCGCCCCTGGCATTCGGCCGCCATCGCGACGCCGAGATTCCCCGACGTCGATTCGATGATGCCGATTTCCTTGTCGATTCGGTCGGCCACGTGCTCGATGAGAAAGACGGCGATGCGGTCCTTCAACGAGCCGTGGGGATTGTGCGATTCGAGTTTCAGCCGGAGCCGGCGCTCGAGTCCGTGCACAGTCACGGCGACATCCACGATCGGAGTGGTCCCGACCGGGGGAAGTGCCGGATGCGGAGAGCTCACCGCCCTCATGATGGAAACCTGTCAGCCGGCGGCCTCGGACATTTCCACGATGACGAGGCGACCGGTTCCCTTGAGTGTCGCCAGGTCGATGTCGGCGATGCAGCGCACCGGGTCGTCGTTGAGGATCAGGGTGCCCTCGACGTGGACGGTGCCGGTGCCCTGCCCGAAGTCGGCCGCGCCGAGTTCGGTCGCGGCCTGGTCCAGGCGTATCCCGAGGTCGGTGCCGCCGCGGGTCTCGGTGAACTTCACGAACACGGTGCCGATGTCGGTGAGCCGGGTGTGCAGCTCCTCCAGGGTGGGCTTGGGTCCGCCCACCTCCACCGGCTGTACGTCGCTCAGGCGTTGCGTCAGCTCATCCATGGCAGCCTCTCGTGGGCTCAGTTCTGCTCGGAGTCGGCGTAGGCGAAGGCGAGGTCCTCGGGAATGCGGAACTTCAGCGTGGTCTCGCAGAATTCGCGCCACTCGGGGGTGTCCTCGGTGAAGAGTCTCTTGTCCTTGTCGACGCCGACCGGGCTGATCAGCACGGTCAGTTCGTCGCAGAGGAACACCGTGGTGTCGTCGGTCAGCTCGCGCTCTTCCGGCTGTGCGCCGGCCGCCCAGCCCGGAAATCGACGCAGTTCACCCAGCAGGTAGGACTTGCAGTACTTCCTCACCGGAACCTCCGAAAGCGAGCCGACGGCGAACACGGGCACGCGCAGCACCCGGAAAAGGAATCCGTCGGAATGCCGCGAAACGTGTTGTCGCGTGATTAGGCGCTCTCAGCGTACGGCAATGGTGCCTGCTCATCCATAAGTGCCCGTGCGGGACGGCTCGTTCGCGTGTTCAACCGCTTCCTGTGCGGCGGTTGAACACGCGAACCGGGTGGTGCGGTGCGGAGGTTCCGTCACGCGTCCCGCGAGCGCAGCAGCCAGCCGCCCGCCAGCAGCGCGCCGGTGGCCCACAGCGCCAGCACACCCAGGCCCTTCCAGGGTCCGATGGGCAGCTTGTCCAGGTCGATGGTGCTCTGGACGGCAAGGCCGGCGGTCATCGGGGAGATCTGCTGGAGGTGGCGCTGCCAGTCCGGGTCGGCGACCACCTGGGCGAGGATCGGGAAGACGAACAGCAGCGCGAGCACGATGCCGATGGCGGTCGCCGAGTTCCGTACGACCAGCGCGATCCCGAGGCTGAGGAGACCGATCAGGACGAGGTAGAGCACGGAGCCGACGGCGGCCCGGAGCGTGGACCCGTCGGCCAGCGACAGGGTGCCGTAGCCGTGCGCCTTGGTGAATCCGCGGTCCGGCTGGACGATCCGCCCGGTCAGCAGGGACGCCAGCACCGCTACCGTACCGGCGACCAGCATGACCGCGGTGAGGACGGATGCCTTGGCGCCCAGCACGGTGAGGCGGCGCGGCACCGCCGCGAGGGTCGTCTTCATCATGCCGCTGCTGTACTCGTTGCCCACCATGAGCACCGCCACGATGGCGACGACGACCTGCCCGACCATCACCCCGGTGAGGCTCAGCCGGGCCGGGTCCTGCCCGCAGCCCGCGGTGTCGCAGCGGGAGGTCATGGCCACCGCGGCGCCGACCGCCACGGTCAGGGCGACCACACCCAGCACCAGCCAGCCGTTGCCGGCCTCGGTGCGCAGCTTGGTCCACTCGGCGTGTCCGGCCCTTCTCATACGTCCCTCCGGCGCAGCAGGACCACGGCGGCGGCGAACGCCACGGCCGCGTAGACGCACAGCACGGCGAAGCCGGACCAGGGTGCCAGCGGGAAGTAGCCCGAGCCGGGTGCGTAGACGGTGACGACCTGGTCGTACCGCGCGACGCTCTGCAGGATGGCGAAGCCGGCGGCGGGGGTGACCCGCAGCAGCCACTCGGAGGCGCCGTCCGGCAGTACCGAGGCGGTGGCGAGGAGGTAGGGCAGCACCATGCCGACGACGACCACGGTGATGGCGACGGCGCTGCGCCGCAGGACGGTGCCGACGGCGAGGGCGAGGACACCCGCGACGGCGAGCAGCAGGCCCGTGCCGACGACGACCCGCAGTTCGGTGCCGGTGGGCACGGTGAGCACGGGGAAGCCGTTCGCCTTCGAGCGCTCTCCGCCGAGGGGCACCATGACGGCCGCGGAGACCAGCCCCACGAGGAACCCGACGGTGCCCACCACGAGTGCCTTGGCCACCAGGACGCGGCCGCGGCGCGGGCTCGCCGCCAGGGTGACGCCGATCAGGCCCCGCCGGTACTCGACGGTGATGTAGCCCGCGCCGACGACGACCATGATGATCAGCCCGGCGAACGCGCCGACGAGGAAGTTCTCGATGGTCCGCACGCCGCTGGTGGCGGGCCCGCCCACGACCGGCGCGATGTCTCCGGCGCCGGTGACGGCGAAGCCGCTGCCGGACGGGACGGCCTGGCCCTTAGTGTTCTGGCTGTAGCTACCGGAGGTGCCCGCCCCGTCACCGACCTGAACCTGCTGCCAGCTGCCCGCGGTCCACTGGCCGCCGAGGTCCACCTGGTCGAAGGTGCCGGTGGCCACGGCGGGCGCGAAGCCGGTCCCTGTGCCGGTCTTCTCCTCCACCGAAGGCGAGGTCACGAACAGCCCGACCTGCGCGGTCGCCGACAGCCCTGGCAGCCGTGCGCTGCCGGTCTCGGTCCACTTGGTGCCGTCGGCCGACTGGTAGCCGGTGACGGTGTCGCCGGAGCGCTGCAGGCGCAGCCAGACCGGCTGCTCCCGGCCGGCCCGTCCGGACGGGCCGGCGATGTCGTGCGTGTAGTCGTACTGCATGCGCACGCCGTGCGCGCCGGTCAGCATCATCGCCGCGTACGCCGAGCCCTGGTCCAGGCCGTCCTTGACGATGATCCCGGCCTTCGCCCAGGGCGCGAGTCCTGTGCGGTTGTGTGCCGGGTCGGTGGCGACCACACCGGTGAGCGACGACACGGAGACGGTGATGGTGCCGTCGCCCTGGAGCGGCTGGTGCACGAAGTAGAAGCTGTCGTTGACCGCTTCGCCGCCGGGACCGACGGGCAGCGCGCCGCTGCCGTCCGAGCCCGACTGGTTGCCCGCGGCGGTGGCGAGCAGTCCGACCAGGCAGATGACGAGGACGGCGCCGATACTGCTCGCGGTCCAGCCGCGCACGGTGCGGAACTTGGTCCATTCCGCGTGCAGCAGGCGTCCGAAGCCGCCGCGGTCCGGCCGTGGTTTAGCGCGGGCCGGGGTGAGGGTGGAGGTCATCGGCCGGCCTCCTCGGGCATCGTCCCGCGGTACTGCACGGCGTCCCGGGTGAGTTCCATGTAGGCCTCCTCCAGCGACGCGCGGTGCGAGGAGACCTCGGAGAACGGCACCGCGTGGGCGCCGAGCAGGGAGACGACGTTCTCGGCCGGCATGCCGGTGACGCTGATGGTGTCGGTGCCGCTGGAGCTGACGGTGGCGCCGGCGCGGGCCAGTACCGTCATGGCGTCGTTGCGGGCGGAGGTGCGCAGGGTGACGCGTCCCTCGGACATGGACTCCAGCAGCTGACGCACGCTCATGTCGGCGAGGACCCTGCCCCGTCCGACGACGACCACGTGGTCCGCGGTGTCCTGGAGCTCGCTCATCAGGTGGCTGGAGACGAGCACCGCCCGCCCTTGGGCCGCGAGCGAGGCGAGGAAGCCCCGCATCCACATGAAGCCCTCGGGGTCGAGGCCGTTGAACGGCTCGTCCAGCATGACGACCGGCGGGTCACCGAGGAGGGCCGCCGCGATGCCGAGCCGCTGTCGCATGCCGAGCGAGAAACCGCCCGCCTTGCGCTGTGCCACTTCCTGAAGGCCGGCCTGGCGGAGCACCGCGTCGACCCGGGCGGCGTTCAGTCCCTGTGAGTGGGCCAGCCACAGCAGGTGGTGGCGGGCGGACCGGCTGGGCTGCACGGCGGCGGCGTCCAGCAGCGCCCCGACGTGCTTCAGCGGTGTGCGCAGATCCCGGTAGGGGCGTCCGCCGACCAGGGCGCTGCCCGCGTCCGGTTTGTCGAGGCCGAGGATCACCCGCATCGTGGTGGACTTCCCGGCGCCGTTCGGACCGACGAAGCCGGTGACCTGACCGGGCCTGACGGTGAACGTCATCCCGTCCAGCGCCTGGGTGCTCCCGAAGCGCTTGCGCACGTCCCTGACCTCGATCGTCGCATCCGACTCATCGATCGTCTTCTCCATGGTGAAAACCCTAGGGAGAACGGGGTCCGCGGTCGTCACGGCACAGAGCCAGCTTTCACGGCGCCCCTGTGAGGGAGGAAAAACGCCGCCCGTCCCCCACGTGAGGGACGGGCGGTGTGCGGGGTGTCCTCCCTGAGGAGGACGCCTACAGGTCGAACTCCTCGTACTCTGCCCCGTCCTCGGTCTCGCCGTCCGGGCCCACGATCGCGGCGATCGCCGCGATCGTGGGCTGTTCGAAGACCTCGGCGAGGGTCAGGCCGACGTCGAACACCTCCCGGATGCGCGAGACCAGCTGGGTGGCCAGCAGGGAGTGTCCGCCCAGGTCGAAGAAGTTGTCCTGCACGCCGACCCGTTCGGCCCCCAGGAGCTCCGCCCAGATCCCGGCGAGCACGTCCTCGGTGCCGGTACGGGGCGCCACGTACGCCTGCGCCGAGCCCGTACGGGCCGCACCGGCCGGCTCGGGCAGGGCGGCGCGGTCGACCTTCCCGTTGGTGGTGAGCGGCAGCTCGGTGAGCTCGACGAGGACCGCGGGGACCATGAACGCCGGGAGCCGGCCAGCCGCGAAGGCCCGCAACTCGGCGGTGGGGGGCAGGCCCTCACGCTGGTCGGCGGGGACCAGGTAGGCGACCAGGCGACGGTCGGTGTCGTCGCCGTGGGCGGTGACCACGGCCGTGCGGACCGCCGGGTGGGCGCCGAGGACCGCCTCGATCTCCCCCGGCTCGATCCGGTAGCCGCGCACCTTCACCTGGTCGTCGGCCCGGCCCAGGAACTCCAGCCGTCCGTCCGCCAGCCGGCGCACCCGGTCCCCCGACCGGTACATGCGCTGCCCGTCACCCGTGAACGGGTCGGCGAGGAAGCGCTCGCCCGTCAGCGCCGGCCGCCCGAGGTACCCGCGTGCCACCTGGGCCCCCGCGATGAACAGCTCACCGGCCACTCCGGGGGGTACCGGCCGCAGCGCGGCGTCCAGGACGTACACCCGGGTGCGGGGAACCGCTCCGCCGATCGACGGCGCCCGCGTGCCGGCCGTGTCGCACGCGCCGACCGTGGCACAGACCGTCGTCTCGGTCGGGCCGTAGGCGTTGAAGAGCCGGCGCCCGGCGGCCCAGCGCCGCGCGAGGTGCCCCTCCAGCCGTTCCCCGGCCGTGAACAGGGTGCCCACGGTGCTCCACTCCTGCGGCCGCAGCACGTCGAGCAGCGACGGCGGCACGGTCGCCACCTCCACCCCGCCGCGCGCGACGAGCGTGGCCAGCCGGTCCGGTTCGGCCCGCTCCACGGCACCGGCCATGACCAGGGTGCCGCCGCCGGCCAGGGCCATCAGGACCTCCCAGACGGACGCGTCGAACCCGAACGGCGCGAACTGCAGCACGCGTGTACCCGCGTCCGGGCCGAGCACCGACCGCTGTGCCGCGGCCAGGCTCACGGCGCCCGCGTGGGTGACCTGGACGCCCTTCGGACGCCCGGTCGACCCCGAGGTGTAGATGACGTACGCCGACTGGTCGCCGTGCACGGTCACGTCGAGCGGCCGTGCGGGCCGGCCGGTGAGGGCCGCCGCCACGGCCGGGTCGTCCAGGACGACCGTGCGCAGCCGGCCGACCGGCAGGTCGTCCACCAGGTCCTCGGTGCCCACGAGCACCGACGCTCCGCTGTCGACCAGCACGAACCCGAGCCGTTCCGCCGGGTACTCCGGGTCCAGCGGCAGGTACACACCGCCCGCCAGCCACACCGCCAGCAGTGTCACCACCATTTCCGGCCCCCGGGGCAGGCACACGGCGACGACCGACTCGGCGCCCACCCCGGTGTCCCGCAGGTAGTGCGCCAGCCGTCCGGCCCGGTCCAGCAGCCCCGCGTACGTCAGCGTCCGCCCGCCCGCGACGAGCGCGACCGCGTCCGGTGTCGCCGCCGCCCGCGCGACGATCAGGTCGTGCGCACCGCCCACGGACGGCACCGGCGCGCAGGTGTCGTCCGCGTCGCGCACCAGCCGTCCGGCCTCGTCGTCGGCCAGCAGCGGCAGCTCGCCCACGGACCGGTCGGCGTCCACGGCCACGCCCGCGAGCAGGGTCACGAGGTGCCGTGCCATCCGCTCGACCGTGCTCGCGTCGAACAGCGCGGTGCTGTACTCGAACTCCCCGGCCAGCGCGCCGCCTTCCTCCACGAGCACCAGCCGCAGGTCGAAGCGGGTGGTCAGGGTGTCACCACCGGCATCGAGGAACGCCTGGTCGTCGTCCACGACCTCGCCGCCGTCGCCCTGCGAGAAGTAGTTGAACAGCACTTGGAAGAGCGGGCTGCGGGACCGGTCGCGCTCGACGACCAGGTCGTCCACCACCTGCTCGAACGGCAGGTCCTGGTGGGCATAGGCGTCGAGGGCCAGCGCGCGGACGCGGCCCAGCAGTTCGGTGAAGGCCGGGTCACCGGACAGGTCGGTGCGCAGGACGAGGGTGTTGACGAAGAACCCGATCAGGTCCTCGGTCTCGGCCCGGTTGCGGTTGGCGACGGGCGTGCCGACCACCACGTCGTCCGTGCCGGCGTAGCGGCCCAGCAGGACGTCGAAGGCGGCCAGCAGCGTCATGAACATCGTCGTGCCGTGCTCGCGGGACAGTCCCCGCAGCGCGGCCACCGTCTCCTCCGGGACGGTGAAGCGGGCCCGGGCACCCGCCGGGGACCACACCGCGGGACGGGGCCGGTCCGTGGGCAGCTCCAGCACCGGCGCCCCGCGCAGCCGGTCGCGCCAGTGGGCGAGTTGCGCGTCGAGGACGTCACCGGTCAGCCACTGCCGCTGCCACACTGCGAAGTCGGCGTACTGCACGGCCAGCGCGGGCAGTTCGGGCGCCCGGCCCGCGCGGAACGCGTCGTAGAGGTGGGTGAGTTCACGCTGGAAGATCCGCGTCGACCACTCGTCGGAGACCACGTGGTGCAGGGACAGCGCGAGCACGTGGTCGTCGGCGGCGAGCCGGACGAGGGTGGCGCGGATCAGCGGCCCGGCCGCCAGGTCGAACGGCGTCGCCTCGTCCGTCGCGACCAGCCGTCCGGCGGCCCCGAGCGGGTCGCCCGCGCCGGAGACGTCGACCAGCGGCAGCGGGAACTCCGCCGGCGGGTCGATCACCTGGTACGCCACCCCGTCCGCGCCGGTCACCAGCCGCGTCCGCAGGACCTCGTGCCGTGCGACGAGCGCCCCGAGCGCCGACCGCAGCGCCCTGATGTCGAGGTCCCGGCCCATCCGCACCCGCATGGGCAGGTTGTACTCGGTGGAACCGGGCTCCAACTGGTCCAGGAACCACAGCCGTTGCTGGGCGAAAGACAGCGGAAGCAGCCGGTCCCGGCCGGCCGGGGTCACCGGCCTCACCGTGGTCCGCTCCGAGTCCGCCACCAGCGCGGCCAGTGCACGGACGGTGGGCCGGTCGAAGAGCGCGGCGAGCGGCACCTCGGCGCCCAGCACGTCCCGGATCCGGGAGACCACCTGGGTGGCCAGCAGTGAGTGCCCGCCCAGCTCGAAGAAGTCGTCCTGGGCGCCGACCCGGTCCACGCCCAGGACCCGCCCCCAGATTCCCGCCAGCAGTTCCTCGGCCGTACCGGACGGCGCCACGAAGGCGTCCGTGTCCGACCGGGTCACGCGGGGCGCCGGAAGAGCGGCCCGGTCCAGCTTTCCGTTCGGCGTCAGCGGCAGCGCGGCCAGTTCGGTGAAGACGGCCGGAACCATGAACTCGGGCACACTGTGCCGCAGATGCTCCCGCAGCCCGGAGGCGGCGGGCATGCCGTCGGCCGGTTCGGCCGGGACCAGATAGGCCACCAGGGCACGGGCGGCGCCCTCCCCCCAGGTCGTCACGACGGCGGACCGCACGCCGGGATGCGCCGTGAGGACCGATTCGATCTCACCGGGCTCGACGCGGAAGCCCCGTACCTTCACCTGCTGGTCCATGCGGCCCAGGAACTCCAGCCGCCCGTCGGCCCGCCACCGCACCCGGTCGCCGGACCGGTAGGCACGGGAGCCGTCCCCCGCGTACGGGTCGGCCACGAACCGTTCCGCGGTCAGCGCCGGCCGGTCCCCGTACGCCCGGGCCAGCGACTCACCCGCGATGTACAGCTCGCCCGCGACACCCAACGGCACCGGCTGCAGCCGCTCGTCCAACACCAGCAGCCGCACGTTGGTGAGCGGTGCACCGATGGGCACCAGCCCGCCCGGTGACCAGTCCGTCGTGCCGTGCGGCCGCGGGCACACCGTACTGGCCGCGTCGATGGTGTTCTCGGTGGGGCCGTAGAGGTTCGCGACGACGGCCGTGGCGTTGCGGGCGTAGAAGCGCGCCACGTCGTCCACGGGCAACGCCTCACCCCCGCAGAACACCGCGCGCAGCGACGGCAGGGCGGACGGCCACGGATGGGCCACGAACAGTTTGAACAGCGAGGGCACGAACTGCACCACCGTGATCCGCCGGGACTCCAGCAGCGCCACGACGTAGTCCAGGTCCCCGTGCCGCCCCGGCGCCGCCAGGACGAGTTCCGCACCCGTGGAAAGCGGCCAGAGCAGTTCCCACACCGAGGCGTCGAAGGTCAGCGGCGTCTTCTGCAACACCCGTTCGGAGTCGGCCAGTCGGTGGCGGTCCTGCATCCACGACACCCGGTTCAGGACACCCCGGTGGGTGATCTGCACACCCTTGGGACGGCCGGTCGAACCCGAGGTGTAGATGAGGTACGCGAGTTGCAGCGGCAGGACGGGCACCCGCGGCGGCGTGTCCGGCAGGGCCGTGAGGGCGGCGCGGGTGGCCGGGTCGTCCAGCCACACGACCGTCTCCGGTCCGCCGGCGCCGACCAGGCCCGCGGCCACCTCCCGGTGCCCGACGAGTACCGACGTGCCGCTGTCGGCGAGCATGTACTCCAGACGGTCCGCCGGGTACGAGGGGTCCAGCGGCAGGTAGGCGGCGCCGGCCTGCCACACCGCCAGCACGGCGGCCACCATGTCCGGCCCGCGTTCCAGGCACAGGCCCACCACGGACTCCGGGCCCACGCCCGCACCGCGCAGGAGGTGCGCGAGCCGGTTCGCCCGGGCGAGCAACGTCCCGTAGGTCAGGGTCCGTTCACCCGACACCACGGCGACCGCGTCCGGCCGTGCGGCCGCGCGTTCGGCGATCAGCTCGTGGATGCCGCTCACCTCCGGCAGGGCCGCGGCGGTGTCGGTCCAGGTGTGCAGCAGGTCGTCGCGCTCCGGTCCGGTCAGCAGCGGCAGCGCGCCGACGGGCCGGCCGGGGTCGGCGGCGACGGCCTCCAGGAGCGCGGTCAGGTGCCCGGTCATCCGCTCGATCGTCGCGGCGTCGAAGAGGGCGGTGCTGAACTGGATCTCCCCCGTCAGGGCGCCGGCGTCCGTGCCCTCCGTGCCGAGCGTCACCATCAGGTCGAACTTGACGGGGAGGTTCACCGGGAGGGCCTGGGTGCCGGGCTCGCCGCCGCGTTCCCCGGAGCCGGAGCCGCGTTCCTCGGAGTCGTAGCTGAACAGGACCTGGAAGAGGGGGGTTCGGGAGCGGTCGCGGTCGACGACCAGCTCGTCCACCACCTGCTCGAACGGCAGGTCCTGGTGGGCGTAGGCGCCGAGGGCCGTCTCCCGGACCCGCGCCAGGAGTTCGGTGAAGGTGGGGTCACCGGACAGGTCGGTGCGCAGCACGAGGGTGTTCACGAAGAACCCGATCAGGTCCTCCGTCTCGGCCCGGTTCCGGTTCGCCACCGGGGTGCCGACCGCGATGTCCTCAGCGCCGCCGTAGCGGCTCATCAGCACGTCGAAGGCGGCCAGGAGCGTCATGAACATCGTCGTGCCGTGCTCACGCGACAGCGCCCGCAGGGCGTCCGCCGTCTCCGCCGGAACGGCGAACCGGCGCACCGAACCGTCAGTGGACCGCACCGGCGGACGCGGCCGGTCGGTGGGCAGCTCCAGCACCGGCACACCGGTCAGCTTCTCCCGCCAGTACCCGAGCTGGGCGTCCACGATCTCGCCGCTCAGCCACTGCCGCTGCCACACCGCAAAGTCGGCGTACTGGATCGCCAACGGTGGAAGCGGATCCGGCAGGCCCGCACGGAACGCCTCGTACAGGGCGAGCAGTTCCCCTTGGAAAGCTCGGTCGGACCACTCGTCGAAGACGACGTGGTGGAACGTCAGGGCGAGCACGTGGTCGCCGTCGGCGATCCTCAGGAGGCCGGCCCGCACGAGGGGGCCGGTCGCCAGGTCGAAGGGAGCGAGGCCCTGTCGAGCCGTCACCGCATCCGCCTCGCGCGCCGGGTGCGTGGCCCCGGAGAGATCGACGACGGGCAGGGGCAGGGAGATGGGCGGGTCGATGATCTGGTGGGGTACGCCGTCGGCATCGGCGACCAGGCGGGTGCGCAGCACTTCGTGGCGGGCCACGATCGCGTCCAGGGCCGCGCCCAGGGCCCGGAGGTCCAGCTCGCCGGGCAGGTGCAGCCGGGTCGACATGTTGTACTCGGTCGCCCCGGGCTCCAACTGGTGCAGGAACCAGAGTCGTTGCTGCGCGAACGACAGCGGCAGCGGGCGGTCGCGGTCCGCCGGTGTGACCGGTGGCAGGACACTCCCCCGGCCCGCGCCGTCGATCACGGCGGCCAGACCGCGGACAGTGGGCTGGTCGAAGAGCGCGGCCAGCGGAATCTCCGCCGCGAACACCTCACGCACCCGCGAGACGATCTGCGTCGCGAGCAGGGAGTGCCCGCCCAGGTCGAAGAAGCTGTCCCGGGTGCCGATCCGGTCGACGTCCAGTACCTGAGCCCAGATACCGGCCAGCAGTTCCTCGGTCGCGGTCGCCGGGGGCGTGTAGGAGGAGCCGGCGTGCGGGGCCTGCGGCTCGGGCAGCGCGGCACGGTCGATCTTCCCGTTCGGGGTCAGCGGCAGCACCGCCAGCTCGACGAACAGGGAGGGCACCATGTACTCCGGCAGCACCTCACGTACATACTCGCGCAGTTCGGACACCGGTGGCATGCCGTTGGCCGGGTCGGCCGGGACCACATAGGCGACCAGACGCCGGTCACTGTCCACGCCGTGAGCGGTCACGACGGTGGCATGGACCGCCGGGTGCGCGCTCAGGACCGTCTCGATCTCGCCGGGCTCGATACGGAACCCGCGGACCTTGACCTGATGGTCGGCCCGGCCCAAGTACTCCAGACGGCCCTCAGAAAGCCAGCGCACACGGTCGCCGGTGCGATACAGCCGGGAGCCGTCGGCGGAGAAGTGGTCGGGGACGTA